>JAFGLK010000558.1 GCA_016928125.1 Anaerolineae bacterium | reverse complement strand
GAGCATATCCTGCCCTGAGCCACAAAACCCGAGGGGGATAGATACCCCCCTCGGGTTGCAGATCGTCGATCACGCCGGCCCACTACAGCCTTTTGAGCACTTCCGCCTTCTTGGCGTCATATTCTTCCTGTGAGATGAGCCCCTGATCGAGCATATCCTTGAGCATCTTGAGCGTGGCCATGGGATCGCTCGCCGCAGCCGGACCACCGGCAGCCTGTACTTGCGAAGGCGACAGACTTTCGGCCATGATCTTGGCGGCTGCCATGCCGGTTCCCAGACCCAGACCCACCTGGGTCGCCCCGGCGCCCTCACCGCCAGCTTGGGCCGCGTCGCCGATGGCTCGGGCGGCCTTGAACTTCATGTAAGCGTCCATATCCCCAATCGCACCGATCGAGGCCGCCTCGTCAATGGCTTGGCTGGTCTCTTCGGTGGGGCTTACGGAGAGTATATAGAGCCTCAATAGCCCAAGACCCAGAGAGGCAAAGTCGTCTGTCAGCTTCACGCGTGTCGCCGCAGAGATTTCCTCAAACATGGCTGGCAGATCAAGGATGGAGCTCGTGTTCTCGCCCAGCAGATCCGTGAGACGGTTGATGATCATGCTGCGCAAGTAGTTGTCCACATCGCGCGTGGAATAATACCCCCGAGCGCCCACAACCTGATTCACAAAGAGCTGGGGGTCACTCACCCGCATGCTGTAGGTGCCATGCGCGCGGATGCGCACCATGCGCAGAACGTTGTCACGCAGCGTGATCGGCTCGGGGGTTCCCCAGCGCTGATCGATAAAGTCCCGCGTGCTGACAAAGTAGCACTCGGCTGTGAAGGGCGTATTTCCACTGAAGACGCGCCGGATCAGTCCGACCAACAGCGGGATGTTGGCCGTGGTGATGGTATGCCTGCCCGGGCCAAAGGTATCCAGTGCCTTGCCATCGCGGAAAAAGACCGCCACCTGGCCTTCGCGGACGATGAGCTGCGAGCCGATGCGAAAGTCGCCCGACCCATGCTCCGGAATGCGGTGCACGATTTCGTTCGCCGCCGTATCCGGGTACTCGATCACATCCAAGATTCGTCTCGACATGGGGCCTACTCCTTATGCTCTCTGCGCGGACCCAACACCGCTCTCGGCTACGCGAGCACTCCCTCTTGGCGCTCGCCAATGGCACAATCTCTTGGCTTGCCAGACAGCTCTCCCAGATAGACTCTTCGGCTATCCCAGCACTACCTCTTGGCGCTCACCAAATGCGCTGTTCAGCGCCTCTAGCTCCGCGACCAGCTTGTTGGCCTCGGCCACGGTCAACTGGTCGGTACCTGCCAAGGCGATGAGCTCATCTAGCAGAGCCTCAAGACGGCTAGCACCCTCTAGCATCCCGTGATCAAAGTCGTAGAGCGCCTCCAACGCTTGTTCGTCCACCTTGATCGCATCGAACAAGCCGGCGTAGCCGTAGCTGGCGTTTCTGATCCGATCGATGAGCAACTGCAGCTTCATCACGGCACGCTCAAGGGCTACGATGGTGCGCAGCTGACCTTGAGAGCTGAGCGCATACTGCAGTTCGTTGAGGCGCTTGAGCTGCTCGTCATACTGGCGCGCAACGTGCAGGCGCAGCAGCTTGTCCGCCTCACGACGTTGCTCCTTTTGCTTGTAGCCGGCATAGCCCGGGATGCGAGACACCAATTGCTCAAACTTGTTCTGGCCGGCCTGGATGCGCTCCGTCAGATCCTCTGGCATAGTGCAACCTCCCACCTTACTACCATATGCCGTAAAGGCGTTCCTTGGCTCCTCATGTACCATACGCAGACGGCAGGCAACCGTTGCGTCAGATCCATTCTAGCGCAATTGGTGGCCGCTGTAAACAGAAATGCGCACGCCGCCAGCTTGCAGCCGGGCAGATCGCCTCGACCTTGCGACCTCTCGCTGTGTCGGGCATGCGCGCAGCTTCAGGGTTCGGCGGCAGCGCCTTTGTCTGCGTCCCCTGCGGCCTCGAGCTGTGCATGATAGTACAGACAACGCGCCGCCAGCGGGCACTGCTCGCATAGCGGAGAGGATGCCTTGCATAGGGTGCGGCCATGGCGGATCATCAGCAGATGAAAGGGATAGTAGCCCTCTTCAGGCAGCAGCGCCTCGAGCATGCCATGCGCCTTTTCCGCCGAGGCCGACTCGGGGATCAGGCCCACACGCTGAGCGACCCGATGAACATGGGTGTCCACCGGGAGGGCGGGGCGCCCCAAGGAGAAGAGCAGCACGCAGGCCGCAGTTTTGGGACCCACACCGGGCAGATCCAGCAGGTAGGAACGGGCCTCATCGAGAGACATCGCTTCGAGAAAGCCCAGATCGAGCTGGCCGCGCTCCTGGTGCAGGCGTTCGAGGATGTTCTGGATGCGCGGCGCCTTGACGTTGGCTAGGCCGCCCACGCGAATGGCGGCCGCCACCTCCTCAGTGGGTGCCGTAAGCAGATCCTGCCAGTCAGCATATTGCTCCCGTAGGGAGCGATAGGCCCGTCCCGAGTTCGTATCCGAGGTGTTCTGCGATAGGATGGTGAGCACCAGCTCGCTGAGCGGATCCCGCTGCGTCTTGCGGCCTGGCTCACCATAGTATGCCAGTAGCTCGCAGTGCACCCAGCGCGTCTTGGCTCGAAGCTCGGCCTGGTTGTGGTCTGGATCGTTCAATGCTCCGGCATCCTCTCTCGATAGGGCCCGACAATATCATAGGCTGGCCCTCTTTCAGTGGCCAGCCCATGACAGACTACTCATGCATTCGAAAGAGGCCTGTGTGCCGCCAAGGCGGATCTCACCAGAAGCTACCCCACACTTACGGCTGGCCTACTTGGCGACAGCCTCCTCAGCGACGGCATTGAGATCCTTGAGCAGCGCATCCACATCGATACCGTGCGCCATGGCGCCCTGCTCCAGATTCTCAAAACGAGCTGCAGCGCACCCAACACACATCAGACCATGGTTGAAGAAAACCCTGACGGTCTGGGGATACTGCCGCACGATGTCGGCAATGGCCATCTCTTTTGTAATCGCCATCTCTGTCACTCCTGTCTCTGCTCTTC
>JAFGLK010000091.1 GCA_016928125.1 Anaerolineae bacterium | reverse complement strand
TCTGGGTGGCACCAGCCTCGAACTGGTAGTAGGCTGCCTCGCTGCGCAAATGGCCCAAGTAGGCCGTCACATCATCTACCGAGCTGACCGATAGCAGGAGCATGACCATGATCAGGGCAGCGCGCGTCAGGCCTTGCGTCCTCAACCATTGCATGCCTTCCAGCAGCCCCAAGGCAGGGAAGAAAAAGAGCACCGGCAAGACGCCAGCAGCGCGCAGCATATGCGGCGCATCCTCGGCCAGGATCGTGGGGAGGAGCAAGACCCCGAACCAGATCAGGCACAGACCCCAACGAGCATCGCGCCGCGCACGGTAGAGCGCCATGGCCATACCCACGACAAAGGCCGGGCTGATCAGCGGATGGAGAATGGGTCGAAGAGGCACATTGTGGCGCGGAATGAAATCGCCCCTGAGAATGAACCCCAAGGCAGTGCGCCAGACATTCACAATCAGCAGGCCCCAAGGGTCTCCACCGTGGATCGCCGGGCTAAAGATCGAGACCTGAGTGGCCCGGTCGAGCACCGCGGGCCAGCGCCCCGCGAAGTAGACCAGCAACGGGCTCACCACGATAGCCGCGCAGCCTGCGCAGACGGCCCAACCTGCGATCCACAGGCCCCCCCGGCGCAAGAAGCCTTGCGTGCGCAAGCAGCCTTGCGTGCGCAAGCAGCCTTGCGTGCGCAAGCAGCCTTGCGTGCGCAAGAGCCAGATATAGAGCACGATAAAGAGCACGGCGGCCACTCCGAAGCGGGCCGCCAGGTATGTGTACAAGCTCAATCCGAGAAGCAGGCCGGCCCCAGCCATGTAGGCTATCCGACGCCGTTCCAATCCCTGCCATAGCAGGGCGAGAAGCAGCGCAGCCACCGGCACCATGGTCACAGTCCGAAAGGCCACCCGGCTGAGATTCAACATCCAGACGTTCGCCGCGGCCTGGATCGCGGCCAAGGTCGCTATGCCGCGGCCAAAGCACACACGTCCTAACCCATAGATCGCCAGAACGGCCCCGGTGCCAGCCAGAGCCGAAACGAGTCGCAGGGCTCCAGGCGAACGTCCCCATGCTCCCACACTGCATGCCAGGAGGTAGATGAAAAGGGGCTCACGTCCGTTGTTGGCCTCGAAGAAGAGAGGCCATTCCCCATCAAGGACCTGGAGGGCATCGAGTCCGTTGAAAGCCTCATCGCGATACAGGCCCGGCGGTAGGCGATCGATGGCGATGAAACGCAACCAAGCGGCCAACGCGATGATGAGGGCGACAACAAGCGCCTCGGTGACAGGCTTTCGCCAGATCGCCTTGAGGCTCATCTGGGTGCCCATCAAAGCCCGGCCATTATAACACAGCGGACTCGCGTGTCAATTATGTCCATCCTCAGCCAGCACTGATCCTACAGGAATGGCAGACCCGGTGGCGCCTTGGGAAGCTCTTCCTCATCGCCACGAAAACGGACCAGCTTTTCCAGCACGTAGGTCCGCAGCGCCTCCAGCAGGGCGCGCCCCTCGGTCATGGTGCGCAATGCCATGGCAGGGGCCCGGTTGTCGTAGAGCTGAGCGGCCACGCGCAGCGGGATCTCTAGCCGCGCATAGACCCAAGTCAACAACTCGCCGTAGAGCGCGAGATGCTTGAACTCGCCGAAGGAGCTCGTCGGCTGCCCGTCCCACGTCAGCCGCAACGTCTCGGCCATCACGCAGCCGCGCTGCAGGGCCTCCACCACGGCCACGGTCTCGGGGCCATAGTGCCAGTAGTCCTCAGCCGATAACGTCGCCAGGACGGGTTCGTGCTCCAGGAAAAGCTGTCTAGCGATCTCACGGCCGTACACCTTGAATCCGCTGCTGATATCCGGCACCACGCCTCTTGCGCAATGACTCAGGTTCAGCGCCCGCCCCTCGCGCGCCGCCGCATAGGCCAGGGCGTCCACCGTAAGTCCGTCGAGTAAGGTCTCCAACTCACCGCGAAACCAGTCCATGGGGTGGTGACGACTGGGGCGCGCGCCGATCACGAGCAGGCACAAGTGCGAATAGACCGCCTCCAGATGGCAGGCGGCGCGCACCAATTGGGGCACAGCCGAGGCGGCATGGTCTCCGTCGCCATCGCGCATAACCATAAAGTCAACCTGTGGGTGGCTCTGTAGCAGGGCGCGAACCCCCTCGCGCAGCGCCCAGAATTTGCCTCGATTCTCTGGCAAGGGAAGTAGTTGGAAGCTGGTCCCATGCTGGCCTAGGAGCTGGGCGCGTATCTCGTCAGCCAAGCGCGTGGTGCGCGCATCGCCATCTACGACGACGCACACCTGCTCCAGAGGCACGTAGTGATGCGTATCGCCCAAGGTCATCCAGAGTAGATCGTAGACCATCTGATCTGAGGGCTTGGGCGAAAAGTAGGCTGCTACGACGATGCCTGTTCTGGCGGCGAGATCGCTCTGATCAACCCAACGATACACGGATTGCCTCCTGCGAAAGACGTTCAAGCATGGCATAGAGGCGCGCGCATGTCAAATCCAGGCCTCGCGAATTTGTTTGTGGCTGGATTGACGCATTCCTGGAGCTATGGTACAATGACCTCCGCCTTCAGGGGATGACCTTGAGCTTTCTTCTGCGTGGATGCGGTTGAGGCTCTTACACCGACGCCAAGACGTCGGTTTGTTTTCCTCAGAATGGGCGACCTGAAGAGCGGATTTGGGGATTTGACAGTCAGGCCGAGCTGCCTATAATCGCCCTTTGTGCGTCCGCGGCAGTGGCTGCAGCGATCAGGCTCGCAGTTGTGAGCGGCTGAGGGCGATTTGACAAGCTCAGAAGGGCCACTATAATCTCCTTTTGCGCCTCTCGGAGAGGCAGTCGCGGATCTGGGGCGCAACGCGGGAAGATGGGTTGAGAGACCCGCGAACCGATGTGTACCTTAACATTTGAAGAGTGACAGAAGCGCAATCTGCAGAGCTTGTGAACTCACCGTGAGCTGAAGCCGAGAGCTACGGTTCGA
>JAFGLK010000557.1 GCA_016928125.1 Anaerolineae bacterium | reverse complement strand
TCGCGCGGGCAATGGGCGCGCAGGTCGGGGTTCACGTCCACCGAGGCGCGCAACCAGGCCTCGGGGATCACCTGCTCTTCGCCCCAGCGGCCCCAGTTGCACCACAGCCAGCCCAGGCGCGCGAAATCAGGGGCGTTCGTCAGGATAGCGGTATAGTAGCCGTAGATCTGGATGCGCGCCTCGGGCGCCAGCTTAAAGTTGTTGTAGGTATATTCCCACTGCACGCCGATCTTGCGCGCCAGCTTCTCCTCGATGAGCACCTTGAAGCCGGGCGAGCCCTCGGGATCGCGCACGTCATAGAGCCCATAGGCGGCGGCCAGGGCATGGGTGAGCACATTCATGCCGAAGGTCTGATAGTTGAAGACGGTGCCGGGCTCCTCCCCGGGCTTCATATAGCCCGAGGTGTTGCAGATCAGTTGCCGAAAGGTGATGGTCCGGTCCTTCGGGTAGGCGTAGCGCGCCTCCTTGGGACCGGTGCCCTCGGGCACATCCATGAACTCGGGGTAAAAGTCGTACACCGGAGCGTCAGCCGTCGCGATGCGGTCGCCTTCGTTCACCAGAATGCCCAGCACGTTCGAGTAGACCGACTTGGCCGCCGAGGCGATGGGCAGCTTGGGCTCGGGGCCGATGTTGCCGTTCCATTCGGCCACGACCCGCCCCCGACGTACGATCACGATGCGGTAGGGCTTGTCGCCCATCCGCTCGGCCATCCAGCGGTGGGCCGCCTCGAGCTTGTCCTGATCCATGCCCGCCTCGAACGGCGTGGTGCGCTCCCATGTCGCGCCCGGAAAGACGCTCTCTGCCATCTTGTGTGCTCCTTTTACTTGCTTGTGGTTCTAGCGTGGCCTCAGTCCCAGCATCGTACGGGCTTCTGAAGGTGTGGCCACCTCGCGGCCCAATTCGCCCGCCAGCCTGACCAGGCGCTCAATCAACTGGGGGTTGCTGCTTGCCCGCTCGCCGGGCCGATAGAAGGGGTTGTCTTCAAAGCCAGCGCGCACGTGGCCGCCCATGGCCAGGGCCAGCATGGCCATCTCCAGATCGTGGCCGCCGTGTGCCATGGCTGTCCACATCGAGCCCGGCGGGATCGACTCGCTCAGAAAGAGAAGGTTCTTGGGCGTGGCGGGCAGGGCGCCCGTCTGGCCGAGCACAAAGCCGAACAGCAGCGGCGGCTCGATCCAGCCCTGGGCCACCAACGCCAGCGTGTTGGCGATCATGCCTGCCTCAAAGATGGCCGCGTCGGGCTTGATCCCGCGCCGCCGCATCTCCTCGGCCCAATAAGCGATGTCGTCCGGTGAGTTGACATAAACGCCAGCATCGTAATTCACCGAGCCGGGGTTCAGCGAGGCGAGCTCGATGTCGCATTGGAGCGAGACTGAGCGCTCCGCCGGGGTGAGGGTGTTCATCCCGCCGGTCGAGCCCTCGATGAGGACGTCGCATCGCTCGCGGATGAGCGCCAGCGTGCGCCGGAATGCGGTCAAATCCTGGGTGGGCTGGCCCTGTTCGTCCCATACGTGCAGGTGGGCCACATTGGCGCCCGCCTGGCAGGCTTGCACCACCTCGCGGGCGATGCCCTCCGGGCTGAGATCCAGCCCGGGCACGTTCGCAGCCATGTAGGGCGGGATGCAGGGCGCCACGGTGATGAGCAGTTTGTCCATGGTCTCCGGTAACTCCTTGTGCGTCGGTGCAGGGGGGTCGCCAGTCTGACGGCCTATTGCTCTTTTACCACAAAGCAGTGCCTTTGGGAAGCACCCCGCTCGCTGCGCCCCAGCGGACGGCGGGTGGCGCGTTTTGTGAAATCTTGGGCGCCTCCTATACTTTGGCCATGACTCATTCTTCCCGGCTTGTGCGCGCGGCCCTTGGGTTGGCGTTGGTGGCCTTTGTATGCGTGCTGTCGGCCTGCGAGCAGGCCTGGGTCACGCCCACGGTGGTCATTGGGAGGCGTGCGGAGCCCAGGCGGCTGCCCACCCCAACGTCGGCGCTCCTGATCGCGGCGGCTCAATCCGACAACCAGGCTCGGCCGGAAGCGACACCTACCCTGGCTCTGGCGCCGGTGGAGGTCTCGGATGCGCCGCTGCAATACTGGTCCGATCCCAACGACATCTCGGCCCTGCTGTACGACGGCACATATCTTTGGGCTGCCACAGGTGGCGGCATCGTGCGCTGGACGTTGGATGGCCAGCACCGCCTCTACACCCTGGCCGACGGGCTGCCCTCGCAAGCGGTGCGCGGGCTGGCCCTGGACGGAGACGGGCACGTCTGGATCGGTTTCACCGATCACCCGGGTTGGAGCGAGTTCGCCGGCAGTGCCTGGCGGAGCTATGCCACGCGCCAGGAAGCGGTCGAGGCGCGCTATGCCGCGTTGCTCGCCGCGCCAGCCTTCGATCCGCGCCTATGGGTGCGGCGCGCGGAGAGCGACTGGCTCTGGCTGACCACGCCTGAGGGCGCCTTGCAGGCCTACGATGGGGAGATCTGGCGGACATATGATGACCGCCACGGAGTCACGCGTTACACCTGGCTGGTGGGTGTAACGGGCGAGGGCCGGGTATGGGCTCTGGGGCAGGGCGTGAGCACGGCTGAAGAGGGCGAGCGCTGGTGGGAGGATCACACCTTATTCGCAGAGATCGCCGACCGCAGCGAGGTCACCGATATCACGGTGGATGCCAAGGGCGGTCTGTGGATCGCCTTCACCGGCACGCCTCCCCAAGGGGGAGGCGTGTGCCGCCTGGTGACCGAGGGGGACAGCGTACGCTGGGAAGGCTACCTGCCTGAGCTGAGCCCGGCCATCCCCGGCCAGGTGTACGACCTGGAGATCGACGCCGAGGGTACGATTTGGCTGTGTGGCGAGGGCGCCCTGAGCTATCACCGGCTCGGCACGCCCTGGCGACGGCTCCCTCTGGAGGGCCTGGATGTGCATGGTTTTGCTCTAGAGGGGACGCCGCGCAGCAGCCTCGTGCGGTACCGAGTGACGCCTGGGGGCGCCGAGTGGCTCTGGGTAGCCACCAGCCGCGGCCTCTGGGCCATGAACATCGAGAGTGGTGAGTCGCTGGGACCCTGGCTTGTGCCCTCCCCTATCATCGGAAGCGCCGTGGTGGGGCTGGCGCATGATGCCCAGGGTCGCCTGTGGGTGGCGACTCGCGATGGCGTCTCGTTCATCGAACCTGGCGGGGCTACGCAGGCGATGCTGGTCGAGCCGATCTACTGCCTGGAGAGCGACCGCGCCGGCCGAATCTGGGCCGGCGCCGCCGCTGGGCTCTACCGCCTGGCGGCCGAGGAGGCGCCCCAGCGTGTGATCGACACACCGATCAGCGTGCTTGGCTTTGACCGAGAGAACCGCCCCTATGCCTGTACGACGGAGGGGCGTCTGCTTGCGCTCGCTGATGCGTCTGGTGCTGCCCAGCCCGAGCCGCTGGCCGATCTGATAGCCCTGGCGGGCGCCATGCCTCGTGACCTGGATGTGGATTCCAAGGGCACGGTCTGGTTCGCCACCGAACGTGGCCTGGGGAGCCTCACGGCCGATGGGGTGTTCGACCTGTCGACCGAGGGCGAGCGCTTGCTCAGCTCGGATGTGCGCGCCGTCGACGTGGGCGCGGACGACCTGGTGTGGGTGGCGACTGCCAAAGGCCCGGCGCGTCGGCGGCCCGATGGGCGTTGGACGCGCTTTACCACCCAGAGCACCGAGGGGGGGCTGCGCGCCATGGAGATGTGGCATCTCTATGCCCCTGACGATGGCATGCTCTGGATGGCCACCAGTGCTGGCATATCGCGGCGCGAGCCCGAGAATGCGGACTGGGCCTATTTTGACCTACCCGAGCCGCGCATCGTGCTGCCCGATGCACAGGGAGGCATCTGGATCGGCACTCGTAGCGGCCTCTATCGCGTCCGCGGGGACGCTCTGGTGCCGGTGGAGTAGGTGCAAGGCCTGACGGGTGAGTCGTAGCTGGCATCGGTCTTCTGAGGGCCAGATGGCGACCTGTCTCGAAAGAGCCCGCGGTGTGCCGATCGTCCACGAGATCGACGTGGTCATCTGTATCGCTTGCGGCATGGCGGTGGACATGCTACAATCCCTTCCGGCTGGGCCGTCGCCCAGATAGCAAGAGGGAGAGGCATCGTGCTGAAGAAAAAGGATCTATACCGTTTACCCTGGTCCAAGAATGATAATCCGATCGCTTGGCTCGAGATCACGGATTTGTGCAACCTCCACTGCGAGGGCTGCTATCGCCAGCGCCTGAGCGGTCACAAGCCTCTGGAGGAGGTCAAGGAGGAGATCCTCTTTTTCAAAGAGTGGCGCAATCCCGACAATCTGTCCATCGCGGGCGGGGAGCCGCTCTTACACCCTCAGCTACCCGAGATCGTGGCTTTTGCGGCCGAGCGAGGGATCAAGCCCATCGTGCTCACCAACGGCGCTCTGCTCACCCCGGAGCTCTTGCGCGAACTGAAGGCTGCGGGCCTGGCCGGGTTCACGCTGCATATCGATAGCCATCAAGGACGCCCGGGCTGGCAGGGAAAGGATGAAGAGGCACACAACAACCTGCGCCAGCACTATGCCGAGATGATTGCCTCCGTGGGAGGCCATCTGATCACCGTCTTTAACGCCACCGTCTACCCCAGCACCTTTCACCAGATCCCTGCAGTGCTGCGTTGGGGCCAGAGTCATATCGATCTGGTCGACGGTCTGGTGTTCATCACTTATCGCCTCTTTGATACGGACGCCAATGTGGGCCTGGATCTGGCGGGTGAGCGCATAGAGGCCGAGCGCCTGAGTTACAGCAGCGGGCATGTGGACGAGTCGTTTGTCTCCGGTCCAGAGGTGGCCGATCTCATTCAGGAATGCTGTCCCCAATTCCAGGTCGGGAGCTATCTGGGCGGCACGGTGCGTCACGATTCGTTCAAGTGGCTGGGCGCCGCCACGATCGGGAACCGGCACGCCATCTATGGGTCGGTAGGCAAGCAGACCATGGAGGTCGCTCAGGCCGGACATCATCTGTTGCGCGGCACCTACCTTGCTTATCTCTCCGAGCTGCGCCATCCTGCGGTGGCCTTTCTGCTGGCGCCCTGGGACAGGATGGTGCGTCGCACGGCGGGGCGCTGGCTCAGCGATGTGGTCCGCCATCCCGGCCGGCTGTTCGACAATCTGCATGTGCAGACCATCGGCATTATCCAGGCCCCCGACCTACAGTCTAGCGGCCTGGTGGACATGTGCGACAGCTGCCCCGACATGACCGTCTGGGAGGGCAATCTGGTGAATTCCTGTCGTCTGGACGAGTATCGCCTCTTTGGGGCCCTGATCTCGGTCGCTGCCAAGGGCGCGGTCGCTGAGGAACAAGGCGCCCCGCCTGAACCCCAGGCCGCCCCAGCAGAGGATTGAGTGACGGCCCAGACTTGGCGTATTCAGATCGACGGGTGACGGGAAAAGTTCATGAGCTTGACGCGATTCGTCCGTAGTCTGCTGCGCATCCTGGCGGCAAAGCCGCAGTTGCCGCCCTCGCTGCAGGACAACGCGCTGTTGCGGGCCATTCTGGAGCGACGCACCGTGCGTCGCTTTACGGCGCAGCCAATTCCGGATGATGTCATGGCGGCCATCCTGGAGGCTGCTCGCGTGGCCCCCTCGACCGTGAATCTGCAAACCTGGAGCCTGGCGCTGTTCGACGCAGAGTCTTGGCGGGAGACGTTCGGCACGCCGATGCCCTGGGCCGGCCAGCGCGCCGTGGTCGTCATGGGTGACACGCATCGCGCGCGCGGCCTGGGCCTCTCTTTTCCGCAGAGCCCTCTGGTCGAGTATACGGTGGCCGTCATGAATGCCTCTCTCGCCGCCATGAACATGACCGTGGCCGCCGAGGCGTTGGGGCTCGGATCGGTCATGAACTCTGAGACCGGTCGCACTGGCCTGATGGACGCCGCCCATCTGCAACAGGCTTTGGCGTTACCCCAGGGGGTCTATCCCCTCACTACGATCGTGTTCGGCTACCCGGCAGGCCGGCGGCCGCCTATGCCCCCCAAATTGCCCCTCGATCAGATCTGCTTCCAAGGTCGTTACCGCGAGGCCGATCCCGCGATCATGGCCGAGTGGTTGGCCCAGATGCAGGCCGGGTTCAAGGCCAGCCGTCCTGGCTCCTCCTTCGATGGCCAACTACGCCACTATGCAGGCAAGATCGAGCGGGCTGAAGCCGATCTGCGTCGCATGGTTCTCGGCGACAACAACGCGAGCTCGGGCGAATAGTCGGCTACATCCAGCCCCTCTCGCGCCTGCCCTTGATACGCCCCGCCTCCAGTGGGTTGGGCGCCTTTTTTCGCTGACCGCATGGGGCGTAGCTTTTTGCCAGCTTGTGGGGAGCCAGTCGCTCGAGTATGATGCCCTCACTGTAAACGATGGACCCGGGCCTCGCGGGGCCTGTCATTCACACGCCAAAGGGAGGGCGTAGCCATGAACGAGCAAGTGGAAGCCTATGTAAATGCCCATCTTGGCGAGGCGCGCGCCACGGTCGAGCGGCTCTGTCGGCAGCCTAGTGTGGCCGCGCAGAACTGGGGCATGGCCGATATGGCCGACTTGGTTGAGGCGGTTCTGGACGACGCCGGTTTCGTCACGCGACGTCTGGAGGTCGAGGGCGCGCCGCCGGCGATCTACGGTGAGCAGCGCGGCGAGAGCCCCTTTACGCTCTTGCTCTACAACCACTATGACGTGCAGCCGGCGGAGCCGCTCGAGTTGTGGGCGTCTCCGCCCTTTGAGCCCACCTTGCGCGGCGACAAGCTCTATGCCCGTGGCATCTCCGACAACAAGGGCGAGATCGCCGCTCGGCTCGAGGCCCTACGCGCACTGCGCGCAGTCCAGGGTGGCTTGCCCATCACGATCCGCTGGCTCATCGAAGGCGAGGAGGAAGTGGGCAGCCCACACTTCGCGGCGCTGGCGCAGCAATACGCCGACCTTCTGCAGGCGGATGCGGGCCTGTGGGAGGGCCAGGGCTTTGATCGCGACGATCGGCCGATCATCAGCCTGGGCAACAAGGGCATCCTGTATGTGCAATACGAGGTCCAGGCCATCGGCGGCGATGCCCACTCGGGCCGCGCGGCGATCCTGCCCAGCGCCGCCTGGTGCCTGGTGGAAGCGCTGGCCTCATTGCGCGGGCCCGACGGCCGCGTGCGCATCCCCGGCTTTTACGATGCGGTGCGCGCGCCCACCGAGGCCCAGCGCGCGGCGTTGGCCGACCAGACCGACATGGAAGCGGAGATGCGCGAGGCCTATGGCGCCGAGATGTTCATCGACGGCCTCTCAGGCGTGCCTTTGCGCGAGCGATTGGCCTTTTCGCCCACCTGCAATATCGCGGGGCTTCTCAGCGGCTACACTGGCGAGGGCACCAAGACGGTGTTGCCGGCGCAGGCCATGGCCAAGATGGACTTTCGCCTGGTGCCCGATCAGGACCCGGATGATATCCTGGGCAAGCTGCGCGCCCACCTGCAGGCCGAGGGCTACGGCGACGTGCAGGTGGCCAAGCTCAACGGCTCCGAGCCCGTGGCGCTGCCCATGGAGCATCCCTTTGTGGCGCGCATGGCGGCCTTGAGCGAGGCCTTTGCCGGTAAGCCCGCCTCGATCAGCCCCCTCAGCGCGGGCACGTTGCCTCTGCTGGGCGACCTACGGCGCTATGTGGGCGTGCCAGGCCTTTCGGCGCCCGGCAATGTAGGCTACTGGGGCAGTGGCGCTCATGCGCCCAACGAGCACATTCGGCTGAGCGACCTGGAGCGGGCCGTGCGCTACAATGCCTTCATGTTCCAGGCCCTGGCTGGCTAGGCCATAGTTGCGGTCTAGGCTGTTCTGTCTATCGGGCGCGATGCGCGCTCCGCAGAGATGGGTCAACAGGGACACTGGGTCGATCCACGACGGCCTGGCACCCAGTCGCTGAACAGGCTGCCAAGGAGGGGATGATGGCAGAGATGACCGGTCGCCAACGGGTGTTGGCTGCCCTCGCCCATGAGCAGCCCGATCGGGTGCCTCTAGACCTGGGCGCCACCCGCGATTCGAGCATCGTGGTGGAGGGCTATGAGCGCCTCAAGGCCCATTTCGGCGTGCAGGCCGAGGACCGCCTGACCAGCCGCATGATGCGCGTGGTGGAGGTGGGCGAGCGCATCCTGCAGGCGCTCGAAATAGATGTGCGGGGCGTCTTCCCGGGTGGGCCGCCCGACACCTTGATCGGCGAGGACCGCTACCGCGACGAGTGGAGTGTGGAGCGGGTTCGCCCGGAGGGTTCGCACTATTTCGATGAGCTGAGCTTCCCTCTGTCTGGGCCGCTGACCGTGGCCGAGATCGCACGCTACCCCTGGCCCGACCCGGACCATCCCGCGCGCACTGCAGGGCTCCGCGAGCGGGTGCGCGAGATCCGCGACCGCATCGGTTGCGCCGTGGTGCTGAATCTGCCCAGCGGATTCGTGCACACCAGCCAGTATCTGCGCGGCTTTGAGGATTGGTTCCTCGACATCGCCGCCGACCGTCGGCTGGCGGCGGCCCTCTACGACGCGGTGCTCGAGATCAATCTGGCCATCTGCCGCAACATCCTGGCGGTGGTGGGCGACGAGGTGGACGTGCTCATGGCCTCGGACGATCTGGGCCTGCAGAACGGCCTGATGATGGCTCCCGAGGCCTATCGCGAGCTGATCAAGCCGCGCCACCGGCGTTACTTCCAAGTGATGCACGACATGTCGCCGGGCAAGGTTTTCTTCCACACCTGCGGCTCGGTGGCGGACATCATGGAGGACCTGATCGAGATCGGCGTGGATGTCCTCCACCCTGTGCAGGTGACGGCCGCGGGTATGGAGCCGGCGCGGCTCAAGGCCCGTTACGGCGACCGCCTGGCCTTCTGGGGCGCCATCGACACGCAACAGGTGCTACCCTATGGGACCGTCGCCCAGGTCGAGGCCGAGGTGGAGCGGCGCATCGAGGAGTTGGGAGTGGGCGGTGGCTATGTTCTGGGCGCGGTGCACAACATCCAGCCCGATGTGCCGCTGGAGAATATCCTGGCCATGTATCGTCACGCGCGTGAATATGTGCCGACCTACGTGCGCTAGGCGGCTGGGTTGCCATGGCGCGCCCGTCATGCTGAAGGCTGTACTCGGCCTGAAGCATCTGAGTTATGCCAAGGCGAGACCCTTCGGGGGTGCCCTCAGGGTGACATAACGCCTGACCGCAACTGCATTGGCAGACGGCTGGGCCGCCATTGCGGGCTCTGAACTGATCTGCAGATGGGAGAGAAAGAGATGAGACAACTCTATCAGACGGAGGTCTTGGTGGTGGGCGGCGGGCCAGCGGGCCTGGGCGCGGCCCTGGGCGCGGCGCGTCAGGGGGCACAGACGCTCCTGATCGAGAAGCACGCCTTTTTCGGCGGCACCGCCTCATTTTGCATGGGCATGCCGATCAACCAGATGCGCCCGGGCCGTCAGCCCCGCTCGGTGGTCCATGAGCTGCTGATCGAGAAACTGCTCAACTATGGCGACCTGGCGGTGATGATCGGCGAACACGAGCTGTGGTGCAACGTGGCTTATCTGAAGGTCGCCGCGCTCGATGCGCTCGATGCGGCGGGCTGCCGCTATCTGGTGCAGGCCTATGCGGTCGACAGCCTGGTCGAGGATGGGCGCGTGACTGGCGTCGTGATCGCGACCCACCAAGGGCTGATGGAGATTCGCGCGCAGGTCGTGGTGGATTGCACCGGCGATGCCGATATCGCCTGCTTTGCCGGCGCTGAGATGCTGGTGGACGAGGATGCCCTGGCTCCTATGACCCTGTGCCTGGACGTCACCAATATCAACCTGGATGCGGCCCGAGCTTACTCGCGGGCCCATATACATGAGATGGTCGCCCGGGCACGCTCGCGCTATCCGCTCATCCCCGAGCGATGGATTCTGAGCGCCTATCCCTCCAGCACCTGTCTCTACATCAACCACGGCGGCACCAAGCGCCTGGGCGCTATTGACCCCACTGATCCCGAGCAGCTCAGTCGGGCTGAGTGCGCTAGCCATCGGCAAACTATCCAGATGGTGCACGCCATGCGCGACTTTGGCGGGGAGGTGTTGGCGGGCGTCGAGGTGGCCGCCACTGGGCCGCAGACGGGTGTGCGGCCGTGGCGGCGCATCAAGGGGCTCTATCAGCTCACGGAGGAGGACAGCAAGACGGGGCGTAAGTTCGACGACGCCATCGCCTGGCGCACCGGCTTTCTCGACATCGGCTTTGTGCGCTTTGAGCGGATGCTGGCCCACGATGTGCCCTATCGCTGCCTGCTCCC
>JAFGLK010000556.1 GCA_016928125.1 Anaerolineae bacterium | reverse complement strand
GTGGATGCTCCCGAGGCCCATTCTTTCCAGAACGTGATCGAGACGGCTCTGGAGGCCCTGCGTGGTTTCATGCAGAACTTTAGCCACGAGAAGACGGATGCTTTCTTCCCTGTTGTAAGCACCTTCTTCCTTTTCATTCTGGCTTCGAATTGGCTGGGGCTCTTGCCCGGCGTGGGCAGCATAGGCTACTGGCATGTGGAACAGAGCCAAGTGACCTTTGTGCCCTTTTTCCGGGGGCCCACGACGGATCTCAACACTACGATCGCGCTGGCAATCTGCGCAGTGGCGTCGTCGCAGATCTATGGCATACGTTTTCTGGGCCTGGGTACGTTTCTGAGTCGGTACGTTCCACTCCACAGGTTTGTGACATTCTTTTGCGCTTTACGGTCGCGAGAGCGCGCCGATGTGGGTCTCTTGCTCGGGGGCGTGTTGGATCTGTTCATCGGGGCGCTGGAGATCTTTGAGGAGCTGACCAAGATCCTTTCTTTTTCCTTCCGTCTATTCGGCAATGTCTTTGGCGGCGAGGTGCTCCTTACGGTGATGGCCTTTCTGATGCCCTATCTCGCATCGGTACCCTTTCTGGCCCTGGAGCTGTTCGGCGGCTTTATCCAGGCCGTCATCTTTGCGGCGCTCAGCACAGCGTTCCTCGCGCGCGCCACCACACCGCATGAAGCGTCGCATCCAGACTCGGCCGAGGCCCCGCTTGAGGAGCCCGCTTCACCCTAGTTCACTTGAAAGGAATCAACCCAGACATGGACATCAGCCGAGACTTGATCGCTGGATTGACGATGGCGATTGGCGGCATTGCGCCCGCCCTGAGCATTGGCCGCTTTGTCTCCGCCGCGATGGAGGCCCTGGGGCGGAATCCGGAAGCCGAAGGGCCGGTGAGCACCAACCTGATCGTGGCCCTGGCTTTCACCGAGGCCATCGCCATCTATGCGCTCGTGGTGGCGCTGGCGATCAAGTTCGTCGTCTAGAACGAACGCCCCGGGCAGGGCGGGCAGGCTGTAGCTTGCCATAACCAGACGAGGATAGCATCCCTTGAAAGAGTTTGGGCTCGACATCGGCTTGTTGCTCTCACAGATCGTCAACTTTGGCCTGTTGGCGTTTGTGCTCTACCTGCTACTCTACAAACCACTGCTGAGAAAGATCGAGGAGCGCGCCGCCCGAATAAGAAAAGGGCTAGAGGACGCTGAACGGGCCGAGAAGTTGGCCGCAGAGGCCGATGAGCACTATCAGACCGAGATCGATCGCGCACGCAGGGAGGCGCGGGAGATCGTCGAGCGCTCAACGCGGGGGGCCGAGCAGCAACGCGAGGAGATCCTGGTGCAAGCCAGACAGGAAGCCCACGAGTTGATCCTGCGAGCACAGCAACAAGCTCAGCGCGAGATTCAGGAAGGCCAGATCGCCCTGCGCGAGCAGGTGGTCGAGCTGGGCATCGCCATCGCAGCGCGCCTCATCGAAGAGGAATTGGATGCTAGCAAACATCATCAACTGATTGATGAATTCCTGGCCGATGTCGAGCAACTGGAATGAACCCATTCGAGCCCAACCGGCAGGGCGACCATCAAGAGGCTGGAGGAAGCTCTATCGGTCGCGCACGCAGTGACGCGCTGGAAGCGACGATTCGGGAGTGGAACGACGCACCTCAACGCGCGACCGTGCGAGTGGCCGAACCGCTCACATCTCAGGAGCGCGTGCGTTTGCAGGTCGCTCTCGAGCGCTACTTCAGGAGCCCGATCCAGATCGAAGAGGAGATCAGCCCTGAGATCCTTGGGGGTGTATGGGTACGTGTTGGCGACACGGTCATCGACGGGAGTATCCGTGGGCGACTCGATACCCTCAGTCAGCATCTGTGCGCGCGCTGCCGGGTGATGGTGTCAGGCGGTCTGGTTTAGGCTCCTCCATAGTGCAGACTATGAAACAGGAAAAGCATGGCCGTTCAGGATGAGATCACGCTGGCCCTGCGCCAGCAGGTGGAAAGCTTCCGTTTCGATCTGGAGCCCGTCTCCGTAGGCACGGTGACGGAGGTGGGCGATGGCATCGTCCGCATCTCTGGCCTGATGGACGTGGTGGTCGGTGAGCTGCTTCAGTTCGAGAATGGGACGCTGGCGATGGCGCTCAACCTCGAGCAGGATGCCGTGGGCGCCGTCGTGCTTGGACGCCACGACACCATTGTGGAGGGCGGCACTGTGCGCGCCCTCGGCCAGGTCGTGGCGATTCCAGTGGGCTTGGGCCTCTTGGGACGGGTGGTGGATGCGCTGGGCCGCCCGATCGACGAAGAGGGTCCTATTCGAACGAACCGCTCCCGTGCCGTCGAGAGCGCAGCGCCGCGCATTGTGGATCGCGCGCGGATTGACACCCCGCTACAGACCGGCATCAAGGCCATCGATGCGCTGGTCCCCATCGGTCGCGGGCAGCGCGAATTGATCATCGGGGATCGGCAGACCGGCAAGACGACGCTGGCGATTGATGCGATTTTGAACCAGCAGGCTGACGACGTGCTCTGCGTTTATGCGGCCATCGGCCAGAAGCTGTCGAGTGTGGCCCAGGTGGTGGAGGTGCTGCGCCATCACGGCGCGCTGGAGCACACGGTGGTGGTTGTGGCGGAGGCCAGCGCGCCCGCCGCGATGCAGTATCTGGCCCCCTACTCGGCCTGCGCGATAGCCGAGGATCTGATGCATCGCGGCCGAGACGTGCTCATTGTGTATGATGATCTCACCAAACACGCCTGGGCCTATCGTCAGATATCGCTTCTGCTGCGCAGGCCACCGGGGCGTGAGGCTTTTCCTGGGGACATCTTTTACCTGCACGCGCGCCTGTTGGAGCGCGCCGGACGGCTGAACGAGGCCCTGGGCGGCGGGTCGCTCACCGCTCTGCCGATCATCGAGACGCAGATGGGGGATCTCGCCGCCTATATTCCCACCAATGTCATCTCGATTACCGACGGCCAGATTTTCTTGGAGGAGGAGCTGTTCCATTCGGGGGTGAGGCCGGCGATCAATGCCGGCCTATCGGTCTCGCGCGTGGCCGGCGCTGCTCAGTATGACGCCATGAAGAGCGTGGCCGGGCAACTGCGCCTAGATATGGCCCAGTACCGAGAGCTGGCAGCCTTCACTCAGTTCGGAACTGAACTGGACCAGGCCACCCAGGACACACTCGATCGGGGCATGCGTATCCGCGAGATGCTCAAGCAGAGGCCCCATGAGCCGGTAGAGATGGAGGACCAGATCGCCCTATTCTATGCCGTGACCCATGGCGATCTCGACGACGTGCCGATTGAGGCGGTGCCAGAGTTTGAGAGTCAGTTTCTGCGCTTTCTGCACGAGCGAGGGCAGGGCTTGCGCAACGCGATCACGATCCAGCGAGCGCTCTCGCCCGAGATCGAGCGCATGCTGCGCGACATGCTCGACGAATTCAAGCAGCGCACTTTTAGCCTGGAGTAGAGCGTCTATGCCCTCACTGCGTGAGATCAAGGGGCACATCCAGAGCGTGGACAGCATCGCCAAGGTGACCAGGGCCATGGAGGTGGTGGCCGCTGCCAAAGCGCATCGCTTGGAAGCACGCATGCGCAGCACCAGGCCCTTCTCAGATAGATCTTGGCAGGTGCTCAACCATCTGGCCGCAGCCAGCGAATCGGCGATTCAGGATGAGATCACTTTCTGCGGTTACCCCGGGGTTGAGCGCATCGGCCTGGTGCTCTTTACGAGCAATCGTGGCATGGTGGGAGCTTATGACCATACGGTGACGATGACGGCGCTGCGGTATCTGCAGAGTCGCCGCGCGGAGGGAGAACTCATCACCGTCGGCAAGGTCGGGCGCGAGATGATGCTGCATTACGAACAACACATTCACGCCGATTTCAGCAGCTTGGAGGATAGCGCCAGCCTGGATGACCTGACGGCGATCTCGCGGGTGCTGTTGGACGGCTTCCGAGAGAAGCACTTTGAGCAGGTGACGCTGGTCCACAGCCAGCATCGGCTCGGGGCGCGTCTGCAGCCCGCTGTTCGGCAGCTCCTGCCCATCTGCCCCGAGATCACAGAGCCTCGCGAGTACATCTACGAACCCAGCCCCGATCAGCTCCTGGCAGCCTTGCTGCCCCGCGTCATTCGTTTCCAGGTCTACGAAGCCTTTTTGGAGGCCCGCGCCTCTGAGAATACGGCGCGGATGGTGGCCATGCACAGCGCCACGAGCAATGCCGGCGATCTGACAGAGAGCCTGACTCTGAGCTACAATAAAGCCCGACAGCAGGCGATTACCAACGAATTGCTGGATATCTTGGGAGGCACCGTGAATCTGGACAGGGAAGTCTAGGCGATGGAGGCCGCTCGTTACGGTCGCGTCACCCAAGTGATCGGCCCGGTGGTGGATATCGAGTTCCTCGCCGGGCACGTGCCCCAGGTCAACCACGCCGTGGAAGTGATCGTGCCTGGACGGGCCAATTTGGTCGTAGAGGTCCAACAGCAACTGCCCAATCATTGGGCGCGTTGCGTCGCCATGGGGCCTACAGATGGGCTGAGCAGAGGGATGCGGGCTATCGATCAGGGCCGGCCGATCAGCGTGCCCGTCGGTCCGGCTGTGCTGGGCCGTATGATCAACGCCCTGGGCGAGCCGATCGACGATCTGGGCCCCGTGCACTCGGACGCGCGTTTGGCCATCCACCGCCCGCCCCCGACCTTCAACGAGCAAGCCATCGACGTGGAGTTGTTCGAGACGGGCGTCAAGGCCATCGATCTGCTGACCCCATTTCCCAAGGGCGGCAAGATCGGCGTCTTTGGCGGCGCGGGCGTCGGGAAGACGGTCATCATCTATGAGCTGATTCGCAATATTGCCTACGAGCACGGGGGGTATTCGGTCTTTTGCGGGGTGGGTGAGCGCAGCCGCGAAGGGCACGACCTCTGGAACGATGTGCGCGAAGCGGGCGTTCTGGATATGACCGCCCTCGTGCTCGGGCAGATGAACGAGCCGCCTGGCGTGAGAGCCCGAGTGGCCCTGACGGGGCTCACGGTCGCCGAGAGCTTTCGCGATGAAGGCATCGACGTGCTGCTATTCATTGACAACATCTATCGCTTTGTGCTTGCGGGGACCGAGGTTTCGGCGCTGCTGGGACGCATCCCGTCGGCCGTGGGCTACCAGCCCACCCTGGCGGCCGAGGTGGGAAGCCTGGAGGAACGCATCACCTCGACGACGCGGGGATCGATCACCTCTGTGCAGGCAGTGTATGTGCCGGCCGACGACTATAGCGATCCCGCCCCGGCCACGGTTTTCTCGCATCTAGATGCCACCGTGGCGCTCGAGCGCTCGATTGCCGAGTTGGGCATCTATCCAGCCATTGATCCGTTGGGGTCCGCGTCGAGGATTCTCGATCCGACCATCGTGGGAGGGGAGCACTATCGCACGGCTCGGGATGTGCAGGCGGTGCTGCAACGCTACCGTGACCTGCAGGATATCATCGCCATCTTGGGCCTTGACGAACTGAGCGCAGAGGATCGCCTGCTCGTGTCGCGGGCCCGCAAAGTGCAACGCTTCCTTTCGCAGCCGATGTTCGTAGCGGCGCAGTTCACCGGCCGCGAGGGCCGCTATGTGCCGGTGAGCGAGACGGTCCGCGGCTTTCGGGCGATCCTGGATGGCCAGGTCGACCGCTTTCCTGAGCGTGCCTTTTACATGCAGGGCACGATCGACGATGTGATCTCGATCGCCCGCAGGAGCTGAGAGATGGCCGCAGATGAGAGCCTAGTGATCGGCGAGCAGCCCGAGCAGCCGCCCGAGGAGCGGCTCCAACTGCATCTGGTGGTCGTGACGGGCGATCGTATCGTGTATGACGGTCGAGTGGATCGGGTTGTTCTGCCCGCCTGGAGCGGGCAGATCACGATCCTGCCACACCATGCAGCGCTCCTGGCTGCGCTGGAGCCGGGAGAGCTTCTGGTGAAGAGCGGGCAGCGCGAAGAGGCTCTGGCCGTCGGCGGCGGTTTCGTCGAGGTGAGCGACGACCGTGTGACCGTCTTGGCCGATTCAGCCGAGCGCGCCGAGGAGATCGATGTGATGAGGGCCGAGACTGCCCGCAGAAGAGCAGAGCTCGCGATGCGGCGCTATCGCGGCCGGCCCGAGTATGCCGCCGCTCACGAGGCGCTGCGGCGCTCGCGGGCACGTTTGCGCGCGGCACGCCGGCTGGGACACCGCCGAGGCTAGAGTCCTGCTGGTTCGCACCACGCGCATAGCAAGGGCACCGTCTAGACGAAAGGGAGGAGGAGGCCATGCCACTCGTGATTGAAGGCAAACACCCGTTGGCCGGACATGTCGATATCTGGGGAGCCAAGAACGCCACCCTTCCCATCATCGCAGCCACCCTCCTGACCGCGGACGAATGTCTGCTTGAGAATGTGCCCTACATCGAAGACATCCGTAACCTGGTCAAAATACTGCAGAATTTGGGCGTTGCGGCACGCTTTGAGGGCCCGAATGCGCTACGCATCAAAGCGACGCGCATCTCCAAGGCCTCACTGCCCTTTGATCTGGCCACCAAGATGCGCGCCAGCTTTTTGCTGATGGGCCCCTTGCTCAGCCGCTTTGGCCAGGCGCAGGCGCCACACCCGGGCGGATGCTCCATCGGCACGCGACCTGTGAGTGTCGATCTCAAGGGTTTTCAGATGATGGGCGGCGAGATCACACAGGGCGAGAGTGAGTATCTGATCAAGGCCCCGCGCCTGCGCGGCGAGCGTATCATCCTCGACTACCCCAGCCATACGGGCACGGAGAATCTGATCATGGCGGCTTGCTTGGCCGAAGGCACGACCCTCATCGAGAATGCCTCGGTCGAGCCGGAGATCATCGATCTGGCCAGCTTTCTTTGCGCCATGGGCGCCCGAGTGACCGGCGCTGGCACGCCGATCGTGCGCATCGATGGCACACGGCGCCTGCATGGTGCCGCCTATCGCATCATGCCCGACCGGATGGAAGCCGGGACCTTTGCGTTGGGAGCGGCGGTCACAGGGGGGCACATCAGCATGACGCCTGCGGTAGGCACCTGGCTGGGTGCCTTGACAAACAAGATGCGCGATGCAGGTGTGCAGATCACCATCGGCCCTGCTGCGTATGAGGTTGAGGCCCCGCAGCCCCTCAAGGCGACCGATATCCAGACCTATCCCTACCCCGGATTCCCCACCGATCTGCAGGCCCCCTTTACCACGCTGATGACGCAGAGCGAGGGCAACAGCTCGATCTACGAGACGATGTACGATGATCGGCTCAAGTATGTGCACGAGCTAAGGCGCATGGGGGCCAACATCACCGTCTCCGGGTCGGGCCGCATGGCCATGGTGCATGGTCCAACAGCCCTGCAGGGCGCCCAGGTGTGTGCCCTGGACATCCGTTCGGGCGCAGCCATGATCCTGGCCGGACTGGCGGCCGAGGGCGTCACCGAAATCAGCAATGTGGCCTATATCGATCGAGGCTATCAGGATATCGACCGCAAGCTGCAGGAGTTGGGCGCGGTCGTATCTCGCGTGGCCGAGAGCGATCACCCTTGCCCAGAGGTGGATTGTGGCGAGCCAATCGACTGGGAGCCGATGGTTTTCTCGGGCACCTAGTTGTCTGCGCTCCCCTTTTGTGTTATAGTGGCCGTCACACTCCGGGGAGCCCGTCCTAGAGGAGGATGGATGTTCGGCAAGCAGATTGGCGTCGATCTGGGCACGGTGAACGTCATCGTGTACGTTCGTGGCAGGGGCGTGGTGCTCAACGAGCCTTCGGTAGTGGCCATCTCGTTGGTCGACAACCGCATCTTGGCGGTGGGGAATGAGGCCCGAGCGATGCTGGGTCGCACCCCGGAGACGATCGAGGTGGCGCGCCCCATGCGAGATGGGGTCATCGCCGACTATGTCGTCACCGAGGCGATGCTGCGCTATTTCATCTCCAAGCTGTGCAGCCGCTTTGAACGACGGCCGGAGATCATGCTGAGCGTGCCGGTAGGGGTGACCAGCGTGGAGAGCCGCGCCGTGCGCGACGCAGCCATCCAGGCTGGGGCGCGGGTAGCTCATCTCGTGCCAGAGCCCCTGGCCGCAGCGCTTGGGGCAGACATGCCCGTGGGCACGCCCTCCGGCAACATGATCGTGAACGTCGGGGGCGGGGCCAGTGAGGCAGCGGTGATCTCGATGTTCGGCATCGTCGTATCGAGCTCCGTCCGCGCCGCAGGAAACAGCCTGGATGACGCCATCGCCAGCTATGTGCGCCGCAAGTACAATCTGCTGATCGGCGAGCAGACCGCGGAGGAGCTCAAGATCAAGATCGGCAGCGCCCTGAACTTGGAGGAACCGTTGACCATGGAGGTGCGCGGGCGCGACCAAGTGGCCGGGCTGCCACGCACGATTCGGGTCACCTCGGACGAGATCACCGACGCCATCGCTGAAACGCTCTCGCTGATCTCGGCTACGGTCAAAGCCGTGCTAGAGAAAACGCCGCCTGAACTGGCCTCCGACATCATCGATCGCGGCATGGTGATGACCGGCGGCGGGGCCTTATTGCGGAACTTTGATCGTTTCCTCACCCAGGAGACGGGCATCCCGTGCCATGTGGCTGAGAATCCCATGCTATGCACCGCCCTGGGCGCCGGCAAGGCGCTGCAGGTGCTTCCGCTCTTGCGCCGCTCTCTGGAGACCACCTGACGCTGCTCCCCAGACGCCGTGGGCGCGCGTTTGGCCCTCAATCTGGCCCGAAGACTAGAGGTAGTAGCTCATACTCTGCAGACTGGCGACGGGATCGAGGTAAGCCACCCGGATGCCTGGCGGCAACACGAGATGGATGGGCGCATAGTTCAGAATCGCCTTGACGCCACAAGCCACCAACTCCTCGGCGACCTCCTGGGCAGAATCGGCCGGGATGGCGAGAATGCCGATCTCCACATGCTTCTCTTCGATTGTCGCGCCGAGCTCTTGCGGCGATTGAACGATCAGATGCCCAATCGGCTGACCGATCCTGGCGGGATCGTTGTCAAACACGCCCACGATCACATAGCCCCGATCCTCGAACGTACGATAGTTGACGAGGGCGTGCCCCAAGGCGCCAGCGCCAACGATGATCAGATACCGATCCCGATCCAGATGCAGGATGCGCTGGAGCTGAGCGCGCAAATAGTCCACCTCATAGCCCAGCCCCTGCTTGCCAAACTCGCCAAAGTACGAGAGATCCTTGCGTATCTGCGCCGAACTGACGCCCATCTCCTGGCCGAGCTCCTTGGAGGAGACCACCCTCTGACCCCGCTCAGATACATAGTCGAGGGCGCGCAGATAGAGTGGCAGCCGCTCTATAACGACATCGGGAACGTCTTGTCTGGGCATCGATGTCTCCCGATCACAGGTGGACGCCGAGATCACTCGCCCGACTCAGAGTACGTCGTCAGGCTGTCGGTGAGCTTGGCACGATGCGGATGTCTGGTTCTGTCTCAGCGACTCGATCAGGCGGCGATCAGCCTCGCTGAGCTCGGCTTTCTCCAGCAGCTCTGGACGCCGACACAGCGTGCGCCGCAAGGCTTGCTCACGCCGCCAGCGCGCTACGCGAGCGTGATCGCCAGAGCGAAGAATCTCTGGCACCTCTAGCCCGCGATAGATGCTCGGCCGAGTGTAGTGGGGATATTCAAGCAAGCCGTCGGCATGCGAATCGTCGATCACGGCGCGCATGTCCCCGAGCACGCCGGGAATGAGGCGCGTGATCGCTTCAACCACGACCATGGCCGGGATCTCGCCGCCTGAAAGCACATAGTCGCCGATCGACAGCTCGTCGGTGACGGCGAGCGCGCTCAGGCGCTCATCGACGCCTTCGTATCGCCCACAGATCAGGAGGATCCGTTCGTAGCGCTGATAGTCTCGCGCCACTTGCTGGTCAAAGAGGCGCCCCGCTGGCGAGAGCAAGATGATGGGGACCTCCACTAACCCGGTCTCCTTCTGGCGCGCGATCAGGTTCGGGTCGAGCAGATGCTCCAAGGCCCGCATGATCGGCTCCACCTTCATCACCATGCCGCCGCCGCCACCGTAGGGCGTGTCATCGGTGACGTGGTGTTTGTCGAGCGCAAAATCACGGACGTTGTGCAGGTGAATCGAGACCAGTCTCGCCTCGACCGCCCGAGCTATGATGCTTTCGCGAAAAACACCATCAAATAGACCGGGGAAAAGCGTAAGGATATCGAATCGCATCATTCAAGGCTCCTTGACCATCAAATCCATTCTACGTGGCGCTGCGTCTACTGGCAAATGAGTTGAGTTGAGCTTTGGGTCGGATAGCGTGGAGCCGGTTTCGGGCCCTGGCGCGGCTGTTGGTCCTCATCTGGGGTGATGCTATAATGTCCGACACCGGTCGCCTGATGGGGGAGCTGTGTACCAGCCTGATCCATTACCCAAAACGCCCCGCCAGTTGTGGATCGTCGTCGCCTTGGCCGTGGTCCTGGTCGCGATGCTGGTGCCGGTCGCTCTGGGCAAGGCGCAAGAGTGGCGCGTGTCCCTGCCGCGCACCCTACGCCTCAGTCGTCCGGAGCGGTCGCTAGGCCCGACCGATGGTCCTGCATCGCACTCGGGCCAGACGGCACCCGATGCCGAACCCTCCGCGCCGCCTGTCACGCCCTCGCCCACGGTGGCACCGTCCCCCTCGCCGCGAGCGACCCCAACCTCCCCTCCACGTGAGGACCATTACTGGCTGCGACGCCCCATCGCGGCCACGCACAACGACACGGTGGCTCGCACCTACCCCTACGCCTCGCGCCTGGACGGGACCTATCCGATCCATCACGGCGTCGAGTTCGTGAACGCCATGGGCACAGAGATCCTGGCTGTGGCGGACGGCACAATCCTGGTGGCGGGAGACGATGAGCGACAGGTCTACGGCGCGCGGGATGGCTTCTACGGCTACCTGGTGATCCAGAGAATCGAGCGCGAGCTGTATGGCCTGCCGGTGTACGCGCTCTATGGACATCTCTCGGAAATCGGCGTCTCGCCCGGCCAGAGCGTCGCCGCCGGAGAGGTGATCGGCGAGGTGGGCATGAGCGGCTACGCCGAAGGCCC
>JAFGLK010000555.1 GCA_016928125.1 Anaerolineae bacterium | reverse complement strand
GTGTTGTAGGCCGCATGGAGCAGGGTCACCAGGAGCAGGCTGCCGCCCGTGCCGTTGAAAACCCAGGTGTACAGGACGGCGGCGAGAACAGTGTGAAGCATGGCGTAGGCGATGCCGATGGCGTCTGGCGTGGCCCAGAACTTGGGCAGGTGCCACACGCCCCAGATGGCGCCCAGAAGGAGGCTGGAGAGGAGCGCGCTGCTGCGAGCCTGAAGTCGGGGCAACACCAAGCCGCGCCAGGCGAGTTCCTCGCCATTGGCGAGGGCGTCGAAGATCAGGAAGGGAAGGGCCAGCAGCCAGACGTTGGCTCCCGGGCCAAAGAGGGCGCGCGCCTCGGTGAGGGCGGGGTCGGGCGTGGCGCCTGTCACGAAGGTGTAGAGCGCCAAAGCGACCAGGTAGATGAGGAGAGGACCGGCCAGCGCGACGAGATACCACCCGAACGGGACGCGCCAGAGGAGATAGCGCCGCAGCAGCGAGCGGAGGCCGGCCCTACCCTCGGCGAGGGCGACGACGAGCAGCGCGGCGAGGGCGAGCCCCCAGCCGACGAACAGGCCGAGCGCCGTGTAGAACGGCCAGGTGAGGGCGAACATCAAGGCGATGCCGACGAGCAGCGTATGGCCGCCTGACGAAGCTCATGAGACCTCCGAAATGACGACGAACCGAGCCGGTCCTGTGGCGCGGGGCATCGGGCCAATAGCGCGCCCCTGGCGCAGCCGGCTCACTCGCCCGCCATGCGGCAGGCCATCTGAATCGCCGCCACCAGCCCCTGCGGGTCGTCGGTGCCGATGCGAAAGCGCCGGCCGTTGGCCAGCTCGATCTCGACGGCCTGGAAGCCCGAGACGTTGAACAGCCAGCCCCGGGGTGTGAGTCTGATGCCCCATCCGAAATACCACGGATTCCTAACGGCTCGCGCAGCGCGAATGTCGGCGATGCGGAAGCGCTTGCGAATCAGCCCTGGGCCGAAGGAGGCGACCAATTCATCTTCGCTCACCAGGACCGTGAGGGCATACGACAGGAACATGCAGGCCAACAGGATTCCCAGCACGACGCCGGTCAGCGCGCGGCCCTCGGGCTCCAAAATCAAGAGCGCCAGCGCCAGCGCGCCGCCCAGGCCGAGCCCCACCAGGGTCAGCGAGCCGAGCTGGGTGTGGCGATAGTGTGACATGGTAGAGCCCTTCTAGTTGCGGCGCAGCAGTTGGGCATTGGCCGCCACGATGAGGGTGCTGAGCGACATGAGCAGCGCGCCCACCGCCGGCGAGAGCACGATGCCCACTGGTGCCAGCACGCCCGCCGCTAGCGGCAAGGCCAGAATGTTGTAGCCCGCCGCCCACCAGAGGTTCTGGAGCATCTTGCGGTAGCTGGCGCGGCTCAGTTCAATCGCGTTGACCACATCCATCGGATTGCTTCGCACCAGGATGATGCCCGCCGACTCGATGGCCACATCGGTGCCGCCCCCGATGGCGATGCCTACGTCGGCCCGGGTGAGGGCGGGGGCGTCGTTGACGCCGTCGCCCACCATCCCCACCCGCCGGCCGCCCGCCTGCAACTCGCGGATCATCCGGTCCTTGTGCTCAGGCAGCACCTGGGCAAAGACCTGATCGATGCCCAGTTCGGCGGCCACGGCCTCGGCCACCGCCTGGCTATCGCCGGTCAGCATGGCCACCTGGATCCCCATGGCGTGCAGCCGCTCGACGACCTGACGGCTTTCCGGTCGGATGACGTCCGCCAGCGCCAGGGCCGCGGTCACCTGCCCATCCTGGACCAGGTACACTACGCTCTGCCCCTTGTCCTGGGCCTCCTCGCGAAAGGGGGCCAGCAACGCGGGCGTGTCCAGCGACAGCATCTCGAGCAGACGCGGCCCGCCCACGTACACGGTCTCCCCGTCGTGCTGGGCCTGCACGCCTCGGCCCTGGATAGCCTCGAACCCGGAGACCTGCGGCAGCGAGAGTTCGCGCTCCTGGGCGGCGCGGCGGATGCCCTGGGCGATGGTGTGCTCCGAGTCGCCCTCGATGGCGGCAGCCAGCGCCAGGGCCTGTACCTCGTCCATGCCGTCGTCGGCGGCCAGGCCCACCACGCCAAAGCGCCCCTCGGTGAGCGTGCCCGTCTTGTCGAACACGAGCGTGTCGATGGCGCGAGCCTGCTCCAGCGCCAACCGATCGCGCACCAACACCCCGCGCTGGGCGGCCATCGAGGTGGTGATGGCCACCACCAGGGGGATCGCCAGGCCCAGCGCGTGCGGGCAGGCGATGACCAGCACGGTGGCCACGCGGGCGACCACCTGAACATCGAACCCCACGGCGATGAACCAGGCGATGGCGGTGACGGCCGCTACGCCCAGAGCGATGTAAAAGAGCCAGCCCGCGGCCCGGTCGGCCAGAATCTGCGTCTTGGATTTGCTCTGTTGGGCCTCTTGCACCAGGCGCACGATGCCAGCCAGGGCGGTGTCATCGCCGGTGGCCGTCACCCGTACGCGCAGGCTGCCGTCGCCGTTGATCGTCCCGCCTATGACGTCGTCTCCCGGCCCCTTGTGCACGGGCCGCGACTCGCCGGTGATCATGGCCTCGTTCAGCTCTGACTCGCCCTCTTTGATCTGGCCGTCGACGGGCACGCTGGCGCCGGGCCGCACCAGGACCAGATCTCCCATCTCCAGCGCATCCACCCGCACCTCCTCAACGGCACCGTCGGGCAGCAGGCGCTCGGCAGTGTCGGGCATCAGCGCGGCCAGGTCGCTCAAGGCGCCCGAGGCCTGGCGCACGCTGCGCATCTCGATCCAGT
>JAFGLK010000090.1 GCA_016928125.1 Anaerolineae bacterium | reverse complement strand
CGGTGAGCTCTTTGGGCTCGCGCTCAACGGGCGCCGCGGGCGGGGTGGCGACCATGGGAGTAGCCGAGGGTAGGGGCTCGATGACCTTCTCAGGCGTCCAGGTCGGCCCGAGCGCAAGCTGTGCGACCTTCGGTTCCTCCACCAACGGGGGTTGGACGAGGCTGTGCGGATCAAGCCCAGCTCCGCCACAGCCGCTCGATGCGAGGCAGGCGAGCAAAGACAAGTGGAGCAGGGCGCGTCTGAGACTGATTGGGAAGCGTTCTTGAGGCTGGGGCCACAGTGGCATAAGGCTTTGTTCTCTAATAATGGTACTGCCGGCTGGCGGTGATCAGGGCGAGGTTTGCGACCTCGCCAGCCTGGGCCAGGGCCGTGGCGGATAGGGTGGCGGGCTTGCCAGCAGGATACCCATGAGGCGCGCCACGCCATGCCAGAACACCACCGGGCAGGGTCTGCATGTAGCTGAGCGCCCTGGTGTCGAGACTCTGCGCCGAGAGCCCAACCACGTGGGCGCTGCGTAACAGCAGGCTCTGCCACTCGGGATCGGGTGCACTCACATCGAGGATCTTCTCCTGCTCGCCGTTCACCTCCTCCGCGCCTGCGCTGCCGATCGCGCCCAGGTGCAACACGGCCCGCCGATCGAGCCCTCCGTACGGGGTTCGACTCTGAGCATACGTTGTGGCGCCACTCGAGGTCAGATGGCCACCGGCCCAGATGCCGATCAGGATGGCGCGGCGCGGCTTAAACTCGGCCTGCTGCCAGAGCCGCATCATCTCCAGAATCGCGCCCACGCCCGCCGGTCCGGAGCTCGCGTCGAGAAAGGCGCCCGTCGGGTTCGGCTCGGGCAGATCATAGTGGGTCGAAAGCAGCAGCGCCTGGTCGTCCAGCGCGGTATCCTGTCCGGGCAGGATGGCCAGGATGTTGTATCCTGTGCGCTCAATCGGCTCGGCCAGCTCCACGCGCACGCGCACTCTTGTCCTGAGCGGGATCGCGACCCAGGGCGGTGGCGATTCACGTCGCCGGAAAGCGGCCAGAACGGCTCTCAAGGCCGAGACGGTTGCACCCTCGGCGCCTACCAACTGATCGTAAGCGTCCGGTCGGACATGCAAGATGGGCAGGGTCGGCGTCTCCATAAAAGAGCCCCCAGCGGCGCCCCAATCGTTGTGTGGCGCAATCTCGTCGGTAAGCACCAGCAGGGCGAGCGCCCCGCGCAAGAGCGCCTCTCGGTCAAAGCCTGGCGGAGCCTCATCGGCCAGATAGACCGCGACCTGTCCGTCCAGATTCAGGCCGCGCCAGGCGGCATAGTCGTGTGGACTAGCGGGAAAGCCCACAAAGGTGAGGGGAGCCTCGCAGATGCCGCTCCCACCATGACCATAGACCTGCTCGCCGAAATCCACGCCGTGGGTCAACCGCACCGCCACCTGCCCCGAATTACCGAGGCCAACCAATTCAGGCGTGGCCAGGCGCGGGGCCAGGCGTCGCGTCACCGCCTGGAGGTAGCCAGAGCCCTCGGCGCCGGCCCCCGCGCCAGCGGCGCGCAGTTCGGCCGCGATGTACTCAGCCGCCTGTCGTGCGCCCTGGGTGCCAAAGCCAGGATCGCCCTGCTGCAAGCGGAGTATCTCTTGAGCGTGCGTCAGGGCGCGTTCTCCATCAAATCGGCTGGCTAGCTGCGCATAGGAGGAGCGCGGGCTGATGCCCTGCACCACACCCCAGGTGACGAGACAGATGGCGATCACCACGACGCCCATGCGCTTGCTCACCAAGGCCGCAGTATTGATGCCCGCCTCGCGCGTGAGGCGGCGCAGCCCCTCCCCCAAGAAGTTAAAACCCAACACCGAGATCATGAACGCGAGCGAGGGAAAGAGCACCAGCCCCGGGGCGCTCCGCAGATAGCTGCGCGCCCCGGACAGAATCGCGCCCCACTCCGGGATATCCGCGATGAGCAGCGCCGCATCGGTTGCATCGGTCGTCTCAGTGCCGCCGCCGATAAAGACGCCGACGAACCCCAGCTCTCCCAACAACATGAGCACCGCGCCCATCTCCAGCAAGGCCAACGACACAAGCTGAGGCAGGACGTTGGGCAGGATGTGCCGGGTGGCGACCTGAGCCTCCGTCAAACCGACGGCGCGAGCTCCCTCGATGAAAGGCTGTTGGCGCAGCGCGATGAACTCGCTGCGCGTGTATTGGGCGATCTCGCCCCACCCCACCAGCGATAGGGCGGCCATAAAGACAACCAGGCCGCGGCGGATGTCCAGAGCATAGATCAGGATCATGCCGGTGATGAGGATCGGAAGCGAGGCCAGAATCTCCACTGCGCCCATGATCAGTCGGTCAAGCCACGTGCCCGAGCGCCAGCCAGCCAGGCTGCCGAGAGCCAAGCCCAATCCCAGGCGCACCATGGTGACGAATAGGCAGGCCACCAGCGTGTTGCGTGCGCCATACAGGAGCAGGCTCAACAGGTCGCGGCCCCAGCGGTCTGAGCCGAGCGGAAACTGCGCCGAAGGGGCAAAGGGGGGCGTCTGCAAGCGCCCATCCACGAGCTCGGTGGCGCGCTGGGCCGACAGATAGGGGTTCTCCGACGCAAAGCGCGGGCCAAAGAGCGCGACCACCAGCAGCCCCGACACGACGACCAGCCCGACCAGGAGAGGCCCATTGCCAACGACGGCCGACCAACGCAGCCGGCCCCTCAGGCGCAGCAGCGGCTTTTGGTGCGAGCCCCATCTGATCCCGAGCGCCCTGGCCAGAAGACGCATCACCGTCATGGGCTGGACCATCCCGAGGGGCCTTGCTCTCTGAGACGCGGATCCATCAGTCGGTAGGCGATGTCCAGCACCAGGTTGATCCCCATGATGGTGAGCCCAAGCGCCAGCGCCAGGCCTGCAACGCCTTGGGTCTGCCCGGCGCGGATCGTCTCGAGCAGCCGCACGCCGAGGCCGGGCCAGCCCACAAGGTACTCCACGACCGGCAGACTGCCCAGCGCGAAGCGCAGAGACACGCACAGGGCGGTGAGGATGGGCATGGCTGCATTCGGATACACATGGCTCCAAGTGATGGCCCGACGCGAGAGCCCCTTGGCCCTGGCCGTGTTCACATAGTCCTGCTCGAGCGCATCCGTGAAGCTCATGTACGAGACGCGCATGAGCATAGCCAGCGGCCGCGCGCCGAGCACCAGCGTGGGCACGACCAGGCGCAGGTCCCAGCCATAGCCGCCCACGGCGAATAGCCGCGTCCCCGTAGCGCGGTACCAGAGAATCTCCAAAGTCTGGAGGAGCGCGGCGATCAGAAAGGTCGGCAGGGAGATGCCGACCAGGGTCAGCGAGAGCACGCCAAGGGACCAGCCCGAGTGGCGCTGCAGCGCGGCGGCCACCCCCAGTGGGACGCCGATCGATGCGCTGAACAGCAGCGCGATGGCGAGCAACCCCAAGCTCTTGGGATAGGCGCTGGCCAGCAAGGCCCCTACGGGCAGAGAGCTCACATTGCGGCCCCGCTGTACGCGGATGGTACCCCAGTCGCCTCGCAGCAGCCCGCGCACATACTGCCTCGTGGCAGAGATCCCATAGCGGAGATCGCTGGTCAGGGCATACTGGCGGCCTTCCCCACGCGAGTTGGCCGCCATGCGCATGCCCAGCATGACGAAAAGGATGATCCCGAGGCAGACAAGACAGATGAAAAAGAGGCGTTTGCACACAAAGCCGAGCACAGCGCTCCTCCTTGATTGCGTCGACCCATTATACAGTTGGGGGAGATCTGCTCCAAGGTTCGTTTTGCCTTTGACAAGACCCTATGAGCAGCCTAGAATATGCGGGTCTGCGCTCAAGGCGCGTGACACAGG
>JAFGLK010000554.1 GCA_016928125.1 Anaerolineae bacterium | reverse complement strand
TCTGGATCGGACCGGCCAGGCGCACTTGATCCTCCTTAACCTAGGGCTATAATCAGGACAGAGCCTTTTATCTATTTCACCTTGGGCTGCAGCGATGGCCATCTACCAAGACTATGCTGAGGTCTATGACGCCTCGGGACAACTCGCCTTCAGCCAGCGCATGATCCCCTACCTGGATCGTCTTCTGGAGCGGCACCCCGTGATCGGGCGCAGCGTGGTTGAGATCGCCTGTGGCACCGGCACGGTAGCCATCGCCTTGGCCGAGGCGGGTTGGCGCGTACATGCCATTGACAGCTCCGCAGAGATGCTGGCCCAAGCGCGAGCCAAGGCCCAGGTGCGCCAGCTTGACATCGTTTGGGGCCAGCAGGACATGCGCCAGTTGATGCTCGCCGAGAGGGTCAGCCTGGCTACCTGTCTATATGATAGCATGAACTATATGCTCAGCGATGACGATCTGCTATCCACCTTCAAACACGTTCATAATACCCTGCTGCCCGATGGGGTGTTTCTCTTTGACATGAACACGGCCTGGGCCATGTCCGCTCTGTGGAATGGCGAGACCTATTTCAGCGATGCGGACGATCTGTCCGTGGTCTTTGAAAGTGCGTACGACGCTCATCAACAACGCACGACCGTCAAGGTGGTCTGCTTTCAGCGCGTCGGCGACCTCTTTCGCAAGATCGTCGAGGAGCACACAGAGCAGGCCTATCCGCCTGAGCATATCGCCACACTGCTGACGGATGTCGGCTTAAGTGTCGAGGCCCAATACGAGTGCTTTACGCTACGCGAACCCACGCCGACCACATTCCGCATCATGTTTGTCGCCCGTCGCCCCACCGCTCGTGCGCGAAGAGCATCCTGAGCTCAACATCCCAGAGCGTAAGCTTTGGTCAGAGAGCGCGCCACGGCCCCATCAGGTCGAGCGTGACGGCCGACAGGAGCCGCACCGCCACCTCCAGTACTCGCTCGTCGATATCGTAGGTGGAGGTGTGAGCCCCGAGCACTTTGTCGCGGCTCTCTGTGGCAGCCTGGCTGACGCCGTGATAGTCGGCGCCCATGCTGATGCTGGTGGCCAGGCCACCGCGCTGCTGCACCCGCCTCATCATGAAGGTGAAATCTTCACTGCCGCCGGTGTTCAGTGGAGCGAAAAAGCTCAAGCCGCCCATGCGCTCGGCGACGCCCTGCACGCGTCTGGTCAGCTCTTGGTCGCTTTGGGCGGTCTGAGCCTCGCCCATGAGCTTCACCTGGAGCTCGCAGCCGTACATCGCAGCCGCCGCCTCGAGGATCTGCATCGCGCGCGCGTACACATAGTCGCTCAATTGCCCCGTCTCGCCGCGCGTCTCCGCGACGAGGTGAGCGTGGGCGGGGATGACGTTGCGGCCGGTGCCAGCCTCCAACCGGCCCACATTGACACGGGTCGAGCCATCCGCGTGCCGGGCGATCGCGTACAGATTCTGGATCGCCGTGGCCGCCGCCAAGAGCGCATTTTTGCCGCCCTGGGGCGTGCCCCCGGCGTGGGCCGGCGCGCCATGGAGCCATGCATCGAACTTGCGCGTGGCCGCCCAGCCTCCCATCCCGCAGGCGATCTCGCCCACGGCTGCGCCGCTGCGCACGTGGTGCCCCACAAGATAATCGACGTCATCCAGCACCCCAGCCGCCACCATCGCCTTGGCGCCTCGCACCCCCTCCTCAGCCGGCTGGAAGATGAGCTTGAGCGTGCCGCGCAGGTGGTCAACCAGGCGCGCCAGCACCTCGGCGACCCCCAAGCCAATGGCCGTATGGGCATCATGGCCGCAGGCATGCATCATGTACGGGTTGAGCGAGGCGAACCCCTCTCGAAAGGGACGATGGGCGGGCGTATGCTCCTCCCCGATATCCAGCGCATCCATATCAAAGCGCAAGGCGACCGTGGGCCCCTGGCCGCGATGCAACTCGCCCACCACGCCGGTCATGCCGCCGCGCATCTCCTCCAGAAAAGCGGGATCGGCACCCTGCTCTCGCGCGCGCTGCCACTGCGCCGCGAGGAAGGCGGGCTCGGGCAAGCCCATCCGCTCCGCCTCCGACAGGGCAGCGGGGCCGATGTGGAGGGAATAGCCCAGATCCGCAAGGCGACGCGCCACCAGCGAGGCGGTGCGATACTCGACCCAACCCGACTCAGCGTACCGATGCAAGTCGCGGCGGTACGCGATGAGCTTGGGCGCGATCCCGGCGGCGAGGGCGTCGATTTGTTTGGTCATCGGTGTGGCCCCTCCAGATGGGTGTGGCCCATAGTGGTCAGAACTTGGGCCGCGGGTTGATGGCTTGGCTTGACCCATTCCGTAGTATAATGAATACATGCATCCACTGTGCCTCTGCGTCTCAGCATCCAGGGAGAGGGCGGGCCCATGATCCGCGAGATCGAGGCCAAGGTTCTGCTATCCCAAGTCAAGCATCCCGACCCCTGGTTCGGGATCAAGTACAACATGAACCTCTACCGGGGCTGCCAGCACCAGTGCATCTACTGTGATTCGCGCAGTGAATGCTATGGCATTGAGGATTTCCGCGACGTCCTGGTCAAGGTGAACGCGCTGGAGCTGCTGCCCAAAGAGCTGGCCAGCAAGCGCAAAAAGGGC
>JAFGLK010000089.1 GCA_016928125.1 Anaerolineae bacterium | reverse complement strand
GGCGTGAACCTGTCGGTGGGACGCTGGATGCCTATACTCATCTCGGCCCAGGCGTCAATGATCTCGGAGAAGTGCTCCTCTGCATCGGCGTCATACATCGCCAGGCGCAGGTCCTCGATGGCGATGTTCTGGGGGATCGTTGCCTCCTGCAACACGCGACAGATGAGCAGGACGAGTTGGCGTTGAGCCAGGTAGGTGTCATTCATGGTCCGCCTCCGGCTGCTCATCCCACCAAGCATCTGGCTCCTCGTCCCAGGGGATGGGCTCCCATTCGCCGGGCGTGTCGATGCCGTTGCCGGGGACGTAGCGCTCTCGGGGCAGCAGTTGAGCGAGGGAGACGATGGCGTCGATGGCCTCGTCGTCCGTGGGGGCGCACAGCCAGCGCTGCACACAAGCGTGATGAGTACGTGTCAGAGACATGGAAAAACCTCCTACGTCGGTTCCAATGCGCCGACGCAGGAGGCTTGTGCTATACTATGGACAGCCTGATCCGTTGCCTACGTCAGCGGGTTGGGTTAGGGCTGGGTGAGAGCGGCAACTCTCACTCAGTCCGTTTTCGGTTTTGGCCCAGGTTTCGGTCGCTCAAAGCCTTGGAGTGCATCCTCGGGTATCAGCCACATCGCACGACGTCCCGTCCCGAGCCTCTGCGCTCCTGGTAGCCGTCCCTCACCACACCACCGGATCACATTCCGCTGGTTCGTGCTGAGGCGCTCGGCTACCTCCTCTGTGGTTAGAAACCCCTCGATATGACACCTCCTTTCCCAGATGTGACTACGCGTCGCCATCATCATAGCAGATGTCAGTGCGAATGTCAAGCCCCTATCGTCTGAGATCCTATCATAAATGGTCTGGGGAGGGCAGAGCTGGTAGAATGGTCGTCCAAGTGAAAGGAGATCATTCAGATGGCTTGGTCAGAGACCATGGGAAGCCCTCTCTCCGCATATCTGGAAGGATATGATGACCTGATTGGCGATAGGCGTACGGCGCGGACCTTTGAGGGGATTCTGACAGGCATCATCGGCTCGGGAAGCCTGATCTGTGAGCGCATAGCACGCCATTCGCCCGAGCTATCGGGCGTGAAGCACGGCGGCCAACGGGTGATACGCTTTGCCAAGGGGGAGAGCACGCAGCGTTCGCAACTGGGCGCAGAGCATCTGACCGCCAAGCTGCGCGAGAAGGGGCTTGGGCATCTGAGTCACGCAGGAGAGCCAGACGCCGGGGCATTCCGAGAGCTGTGGCTGATCATGGACGAATCGGACCTGCGCAAGCGCCACGCACAGGAGATGCCAGATCTGATGCAGGTTCGCGATCTCAATGGGGCTCTGGTGCCTGGATATCGCACGCTCAATGTGCTGGGGGTCGTGCCCAAACGCCGCGGGATCCTGTACCATCGGCTCTTCTCGAGTCAAGAGGAAGACTTTGTGAGCGAACCGCGCGAGGTGCAACAGGCGCTGAGCACCGTGAGCCAAAGTCTGCACAAGCTCGAGGTGCACCCCACAACCACCTGGATCATGGATCGCAACTTCGACGATGTGGCCGTATGGCGGACGATCTGGGAGCAAGGGGAGCATCTACTGTGTCGCGTCCAGCATCGGGAGCGCAAGGTGCGCTGGTGCACTGAAGAAGACGAGTGGCAAGAGGGCAGCGTTGAGGAGAGCCTAGAGGATCTGCGGCCGTTGGCCAAGACACGCAGTCAGATGAAGGTTCGCCTGGGATCCCAGAAACGGCCCAAGATGCAAACGGTGCGCGTCCATATCAGCGCATGCCCCCTGGAGCTGACGTATGACCGCAATGTGCGGCGCGAGGGATCGCCAGAAGAAGCGCAGCAGACGCTCTGGTTGGTGCAGGTGGCCTTGAAAAAGGCGCATGCCGAGCCCTGGTTGCTGATCACCGATTGGCCGGTGACAAGTGAGCGCATGGCGATCCAGATCTTCCGCATGTATCGCCAACGCTGGGCCGTGGAGGACAGCTTCAAGTACACCAAGAGCTGCCTGGGGTGGGAAGCGGTGCAGGTTCTGGATCTGGAGGCCATTCGGACCCTGGTGGCCTTGGCTTGGGTGGCGGCGGGGTTCCTCTATCAGATGGGAGTGACCTTGGACTGGCCGGAGATCCGGCTGCTCGCTCAGTTGGGCGGCTGGGAAGAACGCCCAAACCGCGAACCGGGCAAAATCGTGATCACGCGTGGACTGGAGCAATTGATCAACAGCTTTGTCACCCAAGCGCTGCTGCAAGCCCATATCGACCAACACGGCGCACTACCTCCTGGCATCGTCGCGCTGATCCGCGACCTCACTGGCACCGAGTTATGATAGGATCTCAGACCTTCTGCTTGACAGCGTTCCGTCGAATCCAGTATAAGAACTCTGTAGTGCTAAATGCTCGAGATTCTTGGGGCTCCTTTCTCAGCCTGTATTTGGCCTGTAGAAGCGGTCGGAGAGATTGGACAATGGACGAGCTACTTCTGAGCACGCTGACACCTCTCTGGACGGGCGGGGCGCGCACGGGCCGGATGGACCATGTGCATGAGACGGGGATTGTCGGGTCGCTGCGCTGGTGGTACGAG
>JAFGLK010000553.1 GCA_016928125.1 Anaerolineae bacterium | reverse complement strand
CGCCGAGCGGCGAGGATACGCCGAGCGGCGCACACGCCCCGAGCAACGCGTAGGCGGGAGACAGATCGTCGACCTGCGTACCGGAAGCGATCCCCGCGCCCTCCTCGACGAGATGAGCGCGCACTATGGCGAGCGGCTGCTGATCTGGGCGGAGGGGCTGACCGCACCTTTGGAGGGCGCCTGCACGCGGGTCGACCTGCTGGGCCGTCAGGCTCTGGCCCTGGCGCTGGCCACGCCGCCTCCTGATCCGCAGGCCCTACGCGCCGTGCTGGAGGCCGTCGATCCACAGCTCGTTCATCTGTTGCCGCCTCTGCCGCAGGAGGAACTGACCTTGGAGCACGTCTTGCGGAGCGTCCTCGGCATGGTGCGCGCGGCGATCTCAAAACACGGCGGCCAGCTGGCGCTGGCATCCATGGCAGCGCGCTTGGGCCTGCCCGAGGCGACCATCCTGTTGGCGCTGGAGTACCTCGAAGCGGCCGGCAAGCTGACTCTGCATCGCGAGGGAGACGCCTTGAGCGCGACACCCGGCGGCCCTGGGCTCGGGCTCGACGATCTGGACGCGCTCAGATCGCGCCAACGTCGTGCTCTGGCCCGCATGCTGGCCGAGGCCCAAGCCTATCGTGAGGCCTGGGCCGTGCTGCCGGCCGAGGCTTTGCTGGCCGCATCGGACAAGTAACAAGAGGCTGAGATTGCGGCCGCCGACAGCCGATGATACAATGCCAGCCATGCTCTTTCAGGGAAGGTCCATGAGCTACTCCCGTCCTCTGGATCGACGGCTGCGGGTGCCGGAGCCGTGGGAGATCGTTGCCTGGCTGCGGCGAGCGCGAGCGGCCTTGCGGCGCCATTTCACGCAGCCGACGAATCAGCTCTTCTGGGGCTTGCTGCTGGTGGCGGCGCTATTGCGGCTGGCTTATCTAGACCTGATCCCCTTGGCCTCCTCTCAGTTGCAGCATCTGTTGCAGGCGTTGCAGATCGTCCAAGGCGGGCCGCTGCCCGGGGCGGGACCCAGCACCCCCGCGGGGATCGCCAGGCCGCCGGCTCTGGGCTACTTGCTCAGCCTGCCCCTGCTGTTTGGGCGCGATCCGCGCCTGGCGGTGGTTGTGACCATCGCCGTTCATCTGGGCGCGCTGGCCGCTATCTTTCTCATCGCCCGTAGGCACCTCGGATTGAGGGTGGCTTTCGTAGCGACCGCGCTACTGGCCTGCAATCCCTGGGCCGTACTGGCGGCGCGCAGCATCTCCGAGGGGGCCGTGCTCCTGCCCGCCGCAATCTGCGTTCTGGTCGGGTTGAACCTCGCTCTATCCGATAGACGGCCCTGGGGTTGGGTGCTGGCCTGCATCGCCGCCGGCCTGATGGTGAACACCAGCCTGACCGCCCTGCCGGTCATCGCGGTGATCCTCATCCTCGCCTTGCTCTATCGCCGGCGCACCGGCTGGCTGCACCTGGCCCTGGGATTGGCCCTGATCGCCCTGATCTCCGTTCCGTATGCCAGTCAGCAGAACCTCAGCCGCTTTGCGGACGTACGCGCTGCCCTGCGCGCCGTCGGGGCCGATCTCGCCCATCCCAATGCGACGCTGCAGGCGTTCCGTGCGGCCGCATGGCTTCATTCCGGAGGTGGAATCGAGAGCCTGACGGCGCCCTCCACCCAGGACTTTGAGTCGTCCAGATTGCTGGGCCGTATAGGCCAGCTTGGGGCCGTGACCTTTTTCATCGCCTTGCCCACGATCCTGTGGCTCGCGCTGAGTCGCTGGAGCAAGTGGCGCAGCGGGCAGGACACAGCGCCCTATCTGATCCCCTGTGTTTGGCTGCTCATCGTCCTGATCGGTATGCCTGCCTTGCCCGAGGATCTGGCCGCATCGCCGTTCATCGGCGTGCTGCCGGTGGGCCTGCTCAGTATGGCGCTCGTTCTCGACAGGCTGTATGCCCTGCCAGACAGCGCCGCGCTTCGAGCCCGCTGGTGGTCGCAGTTTCTCAAGTTAGGACTTGTTTTGCTCTTTTTCATCTTTTTAGTATGGCAAATTTTTAGTTTATTGCATCTATTGAGTTTTGTGAGCCATCATGATGTGAGCGCGGGCTACAGCATGCCCTTTCGCTACTGGCGTCGGACGGCCAACCTGGTGCGGCGAGAGGCACGCGAGGGGGATATCCCTGAGCTGTGGATGCTCGCCGATGGCTCAAGCCCCACAACCGAGCTGGCTCCGCAGATACTGGCGTATCTGCTCGAGGATGAGCTCGAGACGGTATTGTTGGGCCACGACGGCAGCCAAGGTCTGCTCCTTCCGGCGGGGCGCCCTGGCGTGTATCTGGTCAGCGATCCCTCATCTCTCGCGGCCGGCGTCGTGCGACAGCTCGGGGCACAAAGGCGAGGCGTGGTGCTCTTTCCCGATGGGACCACGACTCTGAGCGTGCACGTGGTAGAGGCGCGGGAGGTGGAGAGCCTACTGGAGCTGATTCCCCAGCGGGGGCTCTGGGGACTCGATTCCGGGCTGCGTCTGGTGGGCTATGACTGGCCGCCCAGCGCCAGGCCAGGCGAGGCGGCCGACCTGGCGACGTATTGGACCTTCTTGGATGTGCCCTCTGAGGATCAGGAGGGCACGCATCGAGTGTTCACTCGACTCATCGACGTGCAGGGAAGGCCGGTGGCCCAATGCGAGGCCTTTGCCCTGCCTGAGGCGCACTGGATGCCGGGGCTGTTGCTCAAGCAATGGTGCACGCTGCAGCTCCCGGCCAACATGCCGCCCGGCGAATACGCGCTGCTGGTGGGCAGCGTTCGCCTCGACGAGGGGGTACGTAATCGCTATGTGGATGCTCATGGACGCGCCCTGGGGGAGGCGATCCCTCTGGGGCCGGTGGTGGTGAACCCCTGAACGGAACCCCTCGTGGAAGCCAGACACGGCGCTGAGAGGCGGGCAGCGCTCCGCTGGGTCTGAATGCGAAGAGGGTTCTGCGGGGTTTGACGGGCTACATCAGCGCTCGGCGCCTGGCTTGTCGCTCTCGGGCTTGTCAAAGCGCTCTTCCAAGGGCACCAGCCAATGCAGCGTGACAAACACCAGGGCGCAACCCAGGATGGCCGGCAGGTACATACCCACGCCTACCGCGAACCCGATAGCCGCTGCAGCCCACAGGGCCGCGGCTGTGGTAAGCCACTTGACGCCCGCACGCGAGCGGATGATCGCGCCGGCGCCCAGGAAGCTCACCCCTTGGGCGATCCCCGCCATGGCTCGCACCACATCGAGATTCTCGCCCGCCCGAGCGGCGGCCGCCTGCGTCGCCACCACGTAGAGGGTAGATGACACCGAGACGATGATGATGGTCCGTAGGCCGGCTGGCTTGCCGCGCACCTCACGATCCCAGCCGATCACGCCCCCCAACAGGAGCGACAGCAGCAGACGACCGATGACTTCCCACCACGGCACTATGGCGCCTCCGTCCATCGTAGGCACACGCAGCCGGTCGCGTCCCAAGATTGGCCGCAGCAGCCACGCCCGACAAGGCCAATGCAGCAGGGAGCCAGCTGCAACGCGCCCGCCGGCTCAGTCATCATCCTGAGCCGGCTGCTCAGGGTAGATGATCTGGACGACTTCGCCGTGCACGTCCACAACGATCCGAAACCCAAACAGCCGCAACCAGGTGAGCCACTGCTCGGGATCGCTGCGCCGGACGTTCTCTTCCAGGCTGTGGATCGAGGCGTCGATGGCCGCCTTGGTAAAGATGTCATCCTTGCCCAACATCTGGAGCATGCCCCGCACGACCTCATCCTGAACCGACGTGATCTGCTCTTTGATCTGGGCCAGCACCACATTGTCGATGCGATAGGCCTCGACATGTCTCAGGAAACTGTCGTCGGGGATGGCATAGTGAGCGACCCCGCCGATATACACAGTCTGGGCGAGCTCCCCGGCCTCGTTATAGATCAGCCCTGTGAAGAGCGCTTGATGCAGAACTTCCGCTTCTGGCAGATTGGACATATTGAAAGCTCTCTGGTACACCATGGGAGCGCAGAGCGCTCTCTTCCTCTACACATGATTATAGAAACACGCCGGACGTTGTCAATCTCAGGCTGGCGCCCACGCTCACTGGGAAGCTCTGCCAGATCGAAACGGCCGACTGAAAGGAGTCCATATGCGTCTTGGGTTCAGCAGCTATGCTTACCGCTACGCCGTCGCCGACGAGGATAGGCCCATGGATGCCATGGCCATGCTGCGCCGCGCAGCCGATCTGGGCGCCGACGTCGTGCAGTACTGTGACAACCTCCCCTTGGCGCATCTTACCTCGACGGAGCTGGCCGAGTTGCGCGCCGCTGGTGAGGAGCTCGGCGTAGCGCTCGAGGTGGGCACTGGCGGGCTAGATCTGGCATCCATCGCGCGCTATCTGGAGATCGGCGTGCGCCTGGACAGTCGGGCGCTGCGCCTGGTGCCGTACAGCGCCGACGCCGAGCACCTCGAGACACAGCTTCAGGCGCTTCGGCCCGCGGTGCGGGAGAGCGGTCTGACGTTGGCCGTCGAGAACCGCTTTGGGCTGCGCAGCGCCCAACTGGCGCAGATTGTCGCGGCGCTGGACGACCCAGCGCTCGGCTTTTGCGTGGACACGGCCAACTCAGTGGGCTTTCTGGAGAACTCCATCGAGACCGTCACCAACCTGGCGTCCCGCGCGCTGCAGGTGCACCTGAAGGATTATGTGGTGGTCAAGATCCCGGTGGGTTATCAGATCACCGGCAGGCCGCTGGGCCAGGGCTGGCTAGACATCCCAGCCGTTTTGCGGGCGCTGGGGCCGCGGCGCGCCACGCTGGATTACCTGATCGAGTTCTGGATGGATCCACCAAAGGGCCGCTCTGAGACTCTGGCGCAGGAGGATCACTGGGTCGCGCAGTGCCTGGATGCCGCGCGCCGCTATCTCGACCCAGGAGCTGACCTTCCGTGAGGATACTTGGCGTCATCACAGGCTTTCTGGGGACAAGCACGCGTCGCTACGCCCACCCGCTGCAAAGTTAGCCCTGACGTGGCGCCGAAAAAGAGCTTTCGCGTTTGCCGTTCGTGGCGTCCGCCTCAAGGGGCACCATCAGATGCAGAATCGCTCCAGGCCCATCTTGTTCGGGCATCCAGAGTGTTCCGCCATGGGCTTCGATCAAGCGACGGCTGACATAGAGGCCCAAGCCGGTGCGCGCGGGGGCGTCCGGCGTCGCGCCGTCGGAGCGGAACAGGCCATGGAAGATACGCGCCTGAGCCTCGCCCGGGATGCGGCGCCCATCGTCGCTGATCGTGAAGGTGGCATCGGTCAGGCTCGCCTCCAGCGCCAGCGTGATCCGGCCCCCTGGCCCGGAGCGATGGATCGCGTTCTGAAGCAGGTTGAGCAGCACATGGCGCAGGCACTGGGGATCGAGAGGCAATTGGGCCAGGTTGGGCGCATAGCTTGAGACCAGCGTCGTCCCCTTGGCTTGGGCCAGCGGCGCGAGGGTCTCGATGAGCTGGTCGATCAGTGCGCCCGCATCGATCATCTCGGGACGAATCTCTAATCGGCCGGCGTGCAAGCCATGCAAGGCCGCCAAGTCGTCCGCCACGCCCATCAGGCGAGCGCTCTCCTCCTGAATGGCCGCAGGCCATTGGGCGCCGTTGGGCAACGCGGCGGCAGCGCTCTTGATGAGCGTGGCATACCCGCGGATCGACGCCAGGGCCGGCTTGAGCTCGCGCGAGGCCGCCACCATCAGGTCGGCCTCAGTCTGGATCAGGTCGCAGCTTGCGGTCTGATCCTGAACCAGGATCAGCGTGTGCGCCTCGCCAGATGGTCTCTGCACGCGCGCGATATGAGCCTTGAGCATCGCGTGCACGGGCTCACAGATCTCTAGCTCTTTCTCGTAGAGGCCTTCGATCTGGGCGGGAAGATCCTCAAGCAGCGCCGCCAGCACGCGCAGGCCCTCATGCTCGCTGTGCAGGTCGATGCGTTGACCTACGATGCGGCCCACATCCGCGCCGAGCAGATGGGCCAGCGAGGGGTTGTAGCGTAGCAGGCGCTGCTCCTCGTCGAGAACGACGATGCCGTCGGTGACGTTGCGGATCAGCGACTCGATGTGGAACACCTCCTGAGTGTTCTCGGCGAACCAAGCGGTCTTGCGCATGCAGGCCGACACCAGTGTAGCCAACGATGACACCAGAAGATCGTGATCTCGCGTAAAGGCACGCGGCTTCACGCTGTTGAGACTGATGGTCCCGATCGGCTTGCCCTCCCCAAAGATCGGCGTGACCAGCAGCGACCGAAAATGGCTCGAGTGGAGGGACAGAAAACGCCTATCTTTGCGCACATCGGGCACGATCTGGGTGCGCCCCTCGCTCAGAGCCTGGCCCGCAATGCCTCGGTCGGCGGGCATGCCCAGCGTTTGCTCGCAATCGGGGCGTGAGCAGTAGCGCGGGTAGAGCCGATTGCCGCGTTCATCCAACAGGTGGATGACGCACTTGTCGGCAGCGGGAATAGCTTGCAGGATACTACCGGCCACATAGTCAAAGACCTCGTCCAGACTGGGCTTGGCCGAGAGCTCCTGACTCACCCGGCGCATCGTCTGGCCATGCTCCTCGCGCAGGTGCACGTCGCGGGCGCGGGTCACGCCGATGCAGGCCAACGCCGCCAATGCCAGGACCTGCAGAACAGCCAGCGGCCAGCTTCCCAAGCTCACGATCGCGAGCGCCAGGCTCGCCAACAGCAGCATGGACAGCGTTGTGGTGACGATCTGCCAACGGATTTGCTCATTCTTGAACATGCCGACTCGCCTCGTGAGGAAACTGACGACAGCCGCAGACCACCGCGTGGGCCGACGAGCGTCCGCTACACTGCGCCCAGTATACTGGAGGCACGCGCGGGGCGCAAGGGCGTGGCCGCACATTCGACGCTCAGCTCCATGCAGAGTAGAATACACGAGATATCTGCTGGCAGATCCATCCGAGGCCCCTGGCTGAGGACAAGATGACAAGCTATGAGGAGAAACAAGGGTGACAGATAGCATCAGGAAGCGCAGCGAGGTGCCTCAGGAGGACCGCTGGAATGTGGAGGCGCTCTATGCCGGCGATGATCTCTGGGAGACCGATTTCACGGCCGCCAAGGCCTTCCCCGAGCACGTCGCGGCCTATGAGGGGCACCTGGGCGAGTCGGATACCGTGCTGGCCGAGGCCCTGACAGCCTGGTTCGACGCCAACCGCGCCCTGGAGAAGATCTGGGTCTATGCCCATCTGCGCAGCGATGAGGACCTGGGCAACAGCACCTACCAGACGATGATGGAGCGGGCGCGCTCCCTCTATGTGCAATTCAGCACCGCGTCGTCGTTTCTTGCGCCCGAGATCCTGGCGATCGAGGCGGACACGATGGCCGCCTGGATGGAAGGTGAGGCCTTGGCGCCGTACCACTTTTGGCTGGAGGACCTCCTCCGCAGCCGGCCGCACGTGCTCTCGCCCGCCCAGGAGCGCCTCATGTCCATGGTGAGCGAGCCGCTCTCGACCATCTCGCGCGCCTACAGCGTGCTCAAGAACGTGGATCTGGCCGCCCGCCTGCCAACGATCCAGAATGAAGAGGGCGCGGAGCAAAAGCTCACCCACGGCCAATTCATCAAGTTCCTGGAGAGCCGCGATCGCGACGTGCGCAAACGCGCCTTTGAGGCCTACTATGGCGAGTACCAGGGCAACCGCCAGACGATCGCCACCGTGCTGGATGGAGGCGTCAAGACCCACATCTTTCAGGCCCGCGCGCGCAACTATGGCTCCGCGCTTGAGGCCGCGCTCTTTGATGACAAAGTGGACGTGGCGGTCTATGAGGCGCTGATCGAATCGGTGCATGGCGCGCTGCCGCCCTTTTTCCGGTACGTGGACCTGCGCAAGCGGCTGCTCGGCGTGGAGGCTCTGCACCTCTACGACGTGTACGTCCCCGTGGTGCCCGCGGTGGACCTGCACTATGACTATGACGAGGCGGTTGAGCTGGTGTGTCAGGCGCTCTTGCCCCTGGGCGACGAGTATGTGGGGATCATGCGCGAGGGCCTGCTGAGCGGCTGGGTGGATCGCTACGAGAACGTGGGCAAGCGCTCGGGCGCCTATTCCTCAGGCTGCTACGACTCGATGCCCTATGTCCTCATGAACTACACCGGCACGCTGGACGCGGTCTTTACCCTGGCGCACGAGCTGGGGCATTCGATGCATAGCTGGTACTCCAAACACAACCAGCCCTACCACCTGGCCGACTATCGCATCCTGGTGGCCGAGGTGGCCTCCACCACCAACGAGGCGCTGCTGAACCATCACCTGCTGACGATCACCGAGGACCAGGCGACGCGCGCCTATCTGATCGATCGCTATCTGGACAGCTTCCGGGGCACGCTCTACCGCCAGACGATGTTCGCCGAGTTCGAGAAGTTGATCCACGAGCAGGTGGAGGGCGGCCAGCCCCTGACCGCGGATGGCTTGGATACCAGCTATTATGCGCTGGTCAAGACCTACTTTGGCGATAGCGTCGCCTTTGATGGCGAGGACGAGCCCATCGCCTGGGAGTGGGCGCGCATCGATCACTTTTTCTACAACTTTTATGTCTACAAATACGCCACGGGCATGTCGTCGGCGGTGGCCATCGCCCGCGACATCCTGGCCGGGGATGGCGGCGCCGTGGACGCCTATCTCGGGTTCTTGAAGAGCGGGGGCAGCGACTATCCCCTGGAGCTGCTCAAACGCGCTGGCGTGGACCTCACCACACCGACGCCGGTCGCCTCGGCGCTGGCCGAATTCGAGCGCCTGGTGGGCGAGCTCGAGGGGCTGATGCGCTAGATTGAACAAGCCCTGCGCTCTCGACGCCAGCGAGGGCGCAGGGTCTGTGAACAGGATCTTGCCCGTTCCGGGGGCTTTCAGGCGAGCGTCAGAGCTGATTTTTCTCGTGCTCTAGCACAAAGGCCAGGCCGGCGGCGTTGCGTTCGATGACGGCCAGGTCGTGCTCATCCGGGCGCCCGCGGATATCTCCCAGGAAACCATAGAGGTTGTTGGGCGCATCCGGCCCGGTGTGGAACTCGCCGATCGTGTACCAGATAGCGCGCACCTGAAAGCCCAGGTGGCGTAGCATCTGGGCCAGATGGTCGCCGGCGGGCGTGGCCTCGTCGATGCCGGTATGCGGCCCGGCATAGGTGATGAACACCACGCCCCACTTGCCGGGCACCTGCGGCGCACCCGGGCGCACCTGCCCCGCCTTGTTGCCGCGCTCCATCCAATAGTCCGTGTAGCGCTTGACCGGCGCGGGCACATCGAAATGGTACGAGGGCGCCCCCAAGCAGACGAGATCGTAGGCAAAGAGATCCTCATCCTGCAGGCTGTTCAGATCGCCGAGCGTTACCTGGGCGCCTCGACTCTCCAACCCGCGGGCGGCGGCCTCGGCGACCCGCT
>JAFGLK010000088.1 GCA_016928125.1 Anaerolineae bacterium | reverse complement strand
CTCTCGTCTGCATATTGTCAGAAAAAAAGCGGATATCTGTTCGTTGATGGCGCGCTACGCCGACGAAAGTATGCTATAATGAGGGCAGGAGGGAGTGGGCTCTTGGGTAGCGCGCCGATGCGTGGCATCGTTGCCCGCGTCATGTCGCGAGCCTTGGCGACTGTGTCCGTGTAGTGCTTGTGGGGGGACCATATGTCACCGAGACTTGCCTTCTCCAAGAAGACCCCTGAAGGTCTGTCGGTTGAGGTCCAGCAGTTCGGCGATTTGCACCTGTTGATGTTGACCAAGACGGAGAGCGGCAGCTTTGAAAAGGCGGTGCAGGTGCTAGGGGTGGCGGGTCGAGAAGTCAACACGCCCACCCTGACATGGTATTACGAGTATGAGCCGCTTCCCAGGGACGTGTCCTGGCCCAAGCTGCAAGCGTGGCTCGAGATGCGCGGCTGCAGGGTGGGCACGTTCGACCAGTTTGGGAATTTCCGTCTCAAAGCAGCCTGAGCCTGCTCGGTCGTCTGTTGGTGTGAGCCATGCGGGGGGTTGCGCTGCGCCCAACACGTGACTGGGGATAGCCGTGGCTTGCACAGAGCGCCTCCCGCTATGGCGGGGGGCGCTTCTTGTCGGTGGCTGAGCTTGTCAAAGCCCCCCTTCGACACGCTCAGGGGGCGCATTCTCGCCGGTGGCTGAGCTTGTCAAAGCCCCCCTTCGACACGCTCAGGGGGCGGGGCGGTCGTCGTCCGGCTGGCCGCGCACGCCGCGCAGGATGACCAGCAGCCCGATCAGGATCAGGAGGACGGGCCCCGCGATGCGGATGGCTCCGCCAAACACCGAGCCAAAGATGATGAAAAAGAGTGCTCCCACGCCGCCCACGATGGCCGCCGCAACCAGTAGCCCTCTGGGCCTCTCAGGCGTGAGCAGATAGAGACACAAGAGCCCCAGGCCCACCGCCATCGGCTCTACGGCCCAGGCGTAGGCCCAGCTATCCCAGTCGCCGGTCATGTTCTGGTACAGCAGAAGCAGGCCGTTCACCGTCACGATGGCGCCCGGGATGGCCAGTCCGGCCAGCTGCTCGCGCCGATCCCACCAGATAAAGATGGGCAGCCAGAAGGCCACCCCCACCACCAAGATGATCAGCGGCCACAGCCCGCCCCAACCCAGCGCCTGCCCCAATGGTCCGCCCAGGTCCTCGGTGATGCTGGCCAGCAGGAAAAAGCCGCCCAGGGCCAGCAACAGCAATCCGATGTAAAGCGATGCACGGTTTCTCATGATCCCTCGTCCTCTCCCTTTGGCCCATGTCCGGGTCTACTGCCAGCACAATGCTCTACCCCTCTATACGCAGCCATCCAGATTGGGTTGTGATCGGGTCTGCACAGAGCCAAGCCTATGGCTGCGCAGCGTCATGGCTTGCTGGGGCTGAGGCCTGGCTAGCTGAAATCCCACAATATCCCACGTCGAGTGTGGGATATTGTGGGATAATTGCACGCGGGCTGTCGACGTGGGCTGCGCTGGGGTTCAGCGCAGTACATAGTATGTACCGCGCTTCTGGCCGATCTTGAGCAGCAGGCCGCGGCGCACCAGTTGGGCCAGGTCACGACGCAGCGTCTCCTGGCTCACCTCCGGGCAGAGCATCTGGTACTCGCGATTGGTGATCTGGTCGTGGGTGTCCAGATACTCGAGCAGGCTCACCTGGCGCGGATTCAGCCCGCTGGCCTGCCACCTGGCCGTCGCACGCGCGGACTGGCCTCCGGGCTCGGGGCGCGCGAGTCTCTCGCCGTGGCCCCAGAGCGTGACGCAAAAACCGTTGGCCGTCTCCTCGAATGTGGGCGCAGGCAGTCCCTCGGCCTCCATCAGCGCCACCATGCGGTCGATGCCGTAGCCCAGACGCTCGATGTAACCCAGATCGGCCAGGACCTGGACGATGATCTGGTTGCGTGAGTAGCGCTCGTCGAGCAGATTGTCGAGGGTGACGTGGCCTGGCAGGCGGCCCGGGCTGTAGACCTCGAGCCGATCGGAGAAGATCAGCAGGCGAATGCCCTCGCCCTGAATGGCATAGTCGCGATGGGCCACAGCGTTGACGATCGCCTCGCGGACCGCGGCGGGCGGGTATTCCTCCAGCTCCATGCGCTCCAGCCCCTCGAGGACGGTGTCGCGGCGCATATTGGCCAGCACAAAGGCCTCGGCGCGCCCGATCTGTTCGGGCAGGGGGCCGCGCACATCCCGGCGCACAAAGCGATCGCCCATACGGGCACCGGGATAGCGCACCGCGATGATCTCGCTGCCGCGTACAAAGCGTTCGGGCTCGCGGCCAAAGAGCAACAGGCCCGCGTGGGTGGGCCGGCCCGTGACGCGCTCCAGCCCGCCTCGTCTGCGAAGCAGTTCCTCCAAAGGCAGATCGGGCGCCAGATCGAGATGCTCAGCATAGCGCCGCACCCGCTCCCAGTCGATGTCGTCGAGGCTGGCGTCGGGCGGGGCCTGCAGCTCGTAGCTGGCCACGCCGCGGGCCAGCAAGAGCTGGGTGAGCTCGGCGGAGGAGAGGGGCACGTTGATCGCGCCCTGGCGCTGCAGGTAGCGGCCCGCCGTCGAATAG
>JAFGLK010000087.1 GCA_016928125.1 Anaerolineae bacterium | reverse complement strand
GCCTGGTATCTGAAGACGTTGCTCGACCTCTACGAGAGAGACTGGATCGCGGCCCTGGTGGCCTACAACGCTGGCCCCGGCAATCTGCGCCGCTGGACGGACGATCAGCCCATCGCCGATCACGATCTCTTTTACGAGACCCTGCCGAGCAGGCAAGCCCAGGACTATGTGCGACTGATCTACGAACAGTATCGCGTCTATCAGCAAGTATACGCGGCGCCGGAATGAGAACGTCCGCCCCGTGGAGGGGCGGACGCCCAAGATGCGCAGTATGGGCCGGCGCTACGTACTCTAGATAAAGAGCGTCGCGCTGGCCTTGTCCGTTTCGTTGATGTAGGTAGCCACGCCACCCAGCTCGACGCCATCGATCAGTTCCTCTTGTTTGATGCCCATCATATCCATGGTCATCTGGCAGGCCACGAGCCGTACACCATTCTGCATGGCTGTCTCCATCAGGCGTGGCAGAGAGTCGATGTTCTTGGAGCGCATCACCATCTTCATCATGGCCGTGCCCAGACCGCCCATGTTCAGCCTGGAGAGCTTGAGCGCATTGGGTCCCTTGGGCAGCATCCAGCCGAACATCCGCTCGATGAGGTTCTTTTGGACCGGCTGAGCCTGATTGCGGCGCAGGATGTTGAGCCCCCAGAAGGTGAAGAACATGGTCACCTTCTGGCCCATGGCCGCGGCGCCATTGGCGATGATGAAAGAGGCCAGGGCGCGATCGAGATCGGCGGAGAATACCACCATCGTCTTGTCGGTCGGCAGGGTGCCTTGCGCGCTCACCTGGATCTGAGGCTTTTCGGATCCCTTGCGTAACAGGGCTCTCACCGTTCCGTTGTTCCCCTCAACGTGAAGCAGGGCATGGCCGGTACGCTCCGCCCAGGCGCCCACATCGCGGCGAAAGCCGGGATCGCTGGCCGTGACTTCGAGCACCTGGCCAGCTTCCAGCTCTTGCATCTTCTTGTAGACCGCCAGGATCGGACCGGGGCACTGCAGGCCGCACGCATTGAGCTCGGCATCGGCGGTCAGAGCAACGGATTCTGGGCTCCCATTGCCCGAACCGGCTTGGGTGGCAGCCAGAAATTCCCGCATCTGATCTCCTCCTGAAGGCGCCTCCGGCACCCAATCGCCGAAATTGTCCTGTTTCTCTGTGGCCACCTGATAGGTGGTCCAGCCGCCTGTGAGGTTCCTCGCGCGGAAGCTATTCTGTTTCAGGATCCGCTCCGCCACATAGGCCCGCCGACCGACCGCGCAGTAGATGACCCAGTCCTTCTCCTTGGAGAGCTCACCCAGCCGCTGTCGCAGTTCGGTGTTGGGGATATGGACCGCCCCCTCAATGTGGCCCAGATCCCACTCGATCTGGGTGCGTACGTCGAGCACGCCCAGCTTCTCAGGATCGCGATTTGCCACTTCGCGCCACTCGACCAGATCGGAATCGCCGCGCAGGCGATTGCCCGCCACATAGCCGGCGATATTGACCGGATCCTTGGCGGCGCCGTAAGGCGGCGCGTAGGCCAACTCCAAATGCTCCAGGTCATACACCGTCATGCCCGCCTTGAGCGCCGTAGCGAGAACATCGATGGTGCGGTCAACCGCATTGTAGCCCACCACCTGGGCGCCCAGCAGGCGACCATCCTCCGGCGCGTAGAGCAGCTTGATCGACTGACGCGTGGAGCCCGGATAGTAGCCCACGTGATCGGAGCTATGGGTGATGCTGCTCGCAAACGCCATCCCCTCGCGCTCCAAGGCCGTGCTGTTCATGCCGGTAGTGGCCGCGGTGAGTTCGAACACCTTGACGATCGACGTGCCCAGGGTGCCCTGGTAGGCGCTGCCCAGGCCCGTGATGTGATCGGCGGCGATGCGCGCCTGTCGGTTGGCTGGACCCGCGAGCGGAATGGCCGTGGGCTTGTGGGTGATCGGGTTCAACACCTGCACGGCGTCTCCCACGGCGTACACATCTGGATCGGACGTCTGCATGTGCTGGTTCACCACGATATGGCCGCGCGGCCCGAGCTCAAGGCCGGCGTCCTGTGCCAGTTTGTTCTCCGGGCGCACGCCGATGGAGAGCAGCACCATATCCGCCGCCACACCCCTGCCGCTCTTGAGTTGCACAAAAAGCTGGCCGTCATCGCGGGGGCGTATCTCGGCTACCGCGTCGCCCAGACCAAGGCGCACGCCCTGGTCGCGCAGGTGCTCATGCAAAAAAGCCGCCATGTCATAGTCCAGGGCCGCCATCACCTGATCGAGCATCTCGACGATCGTGACGGTGAGGCCCCGCTTGACCAGGTTCTCGGCGATCTCCAAGCCGATGAACCCACCGCCAACGATGACCGCGCTCTGGGCACCGCCCTGATCCACATGGCTCTTGATGACGTCCATATCGGGCATATCGCGCAAGGTGAACACGCCCTTCAGGTCCGCCCCAGGGATGGGCGGCACCAAAGGCTTTGCCCCTGGCGAGAGGATCAGCTTGTCATAGGCCAGGGTGTAGGTCTCGCTTCGCGCCAGGTCGCGCACCTGCACCTGTTTCGCCTCGCGATCGATGGCGACCACCTCGTGCTGCGTGCGCACATCGATATCGAACTCTGCCTCAAGTTCCTCTGGCGTGGAGACCAGCAAACTCTCGCGCTCCGGGATCGTCTCCCCGATGTGGTACGGTAGCCCACAGTTGGCGAAGGAGACGTACTTGCCGCGCTCGAGCATGATGATGCGCGCCTCTTCGTCGCGACGGCGCAGCCGCGCCGCCGTCGTCGCACCACCCGCCACACCCCCTACGATCACATACGTCGTCATGTGCCCCAATGCCCTCCAAGAGCTCCTATGGTTGAAGTCAGACAAAGCGCATTCCGTTTGTGATATCTGTCACAATTATACCATAGGGGGGTACGGTTTGTCAAGTGCTGCAAGAAAGGGTTGCATGACAAAACTGACATCTCGCAGCGCTCGCGCACCGTTTGTGGAGGCCAAGCTGTCAACCTATCAAGGTGCTGCATTTACGCTTGTTCACATTGCTCTGCCTGCGTGTTTGACGCTCTCTGGTCGCTCAGCTAGAATGCTCACAGGCGATGTTTCGTGCGAACCGGACAGACGATCAGAAAGAGACGAGATGCTTTCCAGGCGCGCACTCTTTATCGTGCTGGCCACATTGAGCCTGTGCTGTCTGGGCTTTGGGCCGCCCAGGCTTGGCGACTCAGACATGCCGCGCTATCCTCTGACCTTGCATCAGATTCGGGCCATGCGTCCGCATCCCCTGCCCGAGATCAATGCCGCCTCTGCTCTGTTGGTCAATCTGGGCACGGGACGCATCCTCTACGCGCTCAACGAGCATGAGCGGCTCGCCCCGGCGAGCCTCACCAAGATCGTGACGGCCTTGGTGGCACTTGAGCGCGGCCGCCAGGATCAAGAGATGCGCGTTGCGCGCGAGGATTTGCGCGCCTACAGCGTGATCCGTCTCCAAAGCGGCGAGGAGCTCAATCTGCGCCAATTGCTCTTTGCCATGCTGATTCCCTCGGACAATGCCGCCGCGATGACGATCGCACGTAGCCTCGGCGGCAATGTGGCCGCCTTTGTGCAGTGGATGAACGCCCTCATGGTCGAGTGGAACCTGCAGGATACGCACTTTGCCAATCCCAGCGGTCTCGATCAGGCTGGCCAATATGCCTCGGCCTTTGACATGGCCATCGTCGCCCGCCAGGCCATGGAGAATCCAGTGTTCGCCGAGATCGTGCGCAAGCATGAGTGGATTGTGGCCGGGCGCATCATCAAGTCCACCAATGAACTGCTGAATACCTACCCAGGCACCATCGGGGTCAAGACGGGCACCACCGATCTGGCCAAGGAGTGTCTCATCACTGTGGTGGACCGCCCCGCCGGGCGAGCCTTGTGTGTGGTGATGGGCTCAGAGGAGCGCTTCCAGGATACCCGTCGGCTGATGGACTATTACTTTGCCAACTACTCTGAGCTGCGCGTGCACATCGAGGAGACGCCCCAGAGCCGTTATCTCGACGAGGAGGGCAACATACACACCTTTGTCACGCGCCAGCCCGCGGTCTTTCTGATTAGCCCCTGGCAGATGGGCGCGGTATCGTTCTATCGCCGGATCGACGATCTCAGTGTCACGCCGCCCGCCGATCAGCCAATCGGGGCGCTCGAGATTCGCGTGGGCTGGCGCTTGTTCGGAGAGGTCTCTCTGTATGCCGAATGACGGTGCTCAGGCTGCGGATCAGCATGGCGAGCGTCTGCAAAAGGTCCTGGCCCAGGCCGGCGTTGCGTCCCGGCGCAAATGCGAGGAGTACATCCTGGCGGGGCGCGTGAAGGTGAACGGGGAGGTCGTGACCGCACTTGGCACCAAGGTGCGGCCGGGCCATGACCTGATCGCGTTCGATGGCCAGCCCATCGCGTTGCAGGCCCAATGGCATTACTATCTGCTCTACAAACCCGTGGGCTACCTTAGCACGGCGCACGACCCCCAAGGACGCTCTACCGTTCTTGACCTCATCCCGGGGCATGAGCGCCTCTACCCTGTGGGGCGCTTGGATCTGGAGAGCGAGGGGCTTTTGCTTTGCACCGATGATGGCGAGTTGACCTATCGGCTCACTCATCCGCGTTTCGAGCACGAGAAGGAGTATCTGGTATGCGTGCGTGGCGAGCCCGACGAGCGTGCCATGGCCAGCATGCACGCCGGGTTGCTTCTGCCGGATGAGGCACGTCCGATGCGTGCCCAGGTCCAGACGATGCCTGAGGGTTGGCGCTGGCGGGCCGAGCCGCTTCCGCCCGATGCGCGCTGGCTGCGCGTGGTCCTGCGCGAAGGCCGCAAACGCCAGATCAGGCGCATGCTCGAGGCGGTGGATTGCCCGGCGCTACGCCTGATCCGCGTGCGCATGGGACCGCTGCGCCTGGGTCAGCTTGAGCCGGGGCAGGGGCGCTGGCTCAGCGGGGGAGAGGCTCGGGAGATCAGGCGTTCGGTGGGCCTGAGTGAATCGAGTAGCCAGGCCGAGGCGGGGAAAGGGAGGAAGCGTTTGTGACCCATACGGCGATCGCCATCGACGGCCCCGCCGCTTCAGGCAAAAGCACCGTGGCCGGGATCTTGGCTGAACGACTCGGTTATCTCTATCTCGACACTGGCGTGATGTACCGGGCCGTCGCCTGGGCTGCTCTGGACCGGGGCATACCGATCGAGGACGAGGCGGCTGTGACGCAGTTGGCCGAGAGGCTGCGGATTGAGGTCGAGCCGCCCTGGGAGCAGGACGGCCGGCCATACACGGTGCTGGCGGATGGCCAGGATATCACCTGGGAGATCCGCAGCGATGCCGTGAATCGCGCCGTCTCACCTGTTTCAGCCTACCGGGGTGTGCGCCTGGCGATGACGGAACAGCAGCGCCGCGTGGCGGCGCAGGCCGATGTCATCATGGCTGGCCGCGATATTGGCACCGTGGTGCTGCCCGAGGCGCCGATCAAGATCTATCTGGATGCCTCGCTTGACGAGCGTGCGCGTCGGCGCCAGCGGGAAATGCAGGCGCGCGGCCTTGAGGCCTGTTTCCAGACGGTGCTGAAGGATTTGCAGCGCCG
>JAFGLK010000086.1 GCA_016928125.1 Anaerolineae bacterium | reverse complement strand
TCGTGCACGACGGACTGGTCGAATCCGAGTTCAACGGCCAGGAGCTCTGCGCCTTGGTCTACTGCCCCTGGCCGCGGATCGTGCGGCACGGACAACGCATCGCCCAAATGTGGGCCTTGGGGTGCGACCGCGACATCTTCGAGCCATTGGAGCGCGCGCCTGAGGGTGTCAGGACGGCCAAGGCAGGCTTTGGTTCGACTGGCATCTAGTCGGCGCAGTAAGGATCATGATCGAGAGACTACGAGCCGCTCTGGCGCAGGGACTGAACTGGATAGCGTTGCGACGCCGGGCGTTGTTGGGGGGCGTGCTGCTGCTGGGTACGCTGCTGACCGCGCTTTGGTTCATGCGCCTGGCCACAGCCCCGGCGCGACGCGCCGGCGAGGCTGTGGATCTGGCGGGGTTTGGTTTGCCCGGGGTCGAGCTCCGCATCATCCATCCGGTACGCCTGAGCGCCAGCGAGGGCGCGCGCGAACTCCCCATCATCACGGTGAGCGCGCGGGCGGACACGCCCGAAGCGATCCAGCGTTTTGAGGTTGCCTTTCCTCTCTCAGAACAGGCGATCCTCTTTGTGGATAGCGACGGCGACCCGATTCCCGGTCGCTTGACGATCACGCCGGGCTATCCCGACGCGCTGCCCCACAATCTGCGTGTGGTCCATGGCCAGACGCAACTACAGGGGCGGCTGGTAGTGCCCTATCGCCTCAAGGTTGTGCCCACCCTCCGCCAGGGCGAGCGGGCCACGCCGATCTCCCAACTCGCGTTCGAGATCCGGTTGGAGAGCCGTTGGGAGCATGCCTTCCGGCTTTTTGCCGCGACGGTCTTTAGCATGGGCCTTCCGTACCTGATCCTGGGAGTCGTGCTTCTGGCCGCCGCTCTGGGATGGCAGCGTTATCAGACGCGACGCCGACGGCGACGCGAGATAGAGCTTAGCGCGGCCTATCTCAGGCTGCGCGAGCAGATCAAACTGGAGCGCTGGGCCGACGCGCGAGACGAGATCGAGACGATCCGAGAGGTGGAGCCCCAGTACAGGGACGTGGACAGACTCGATGCGTTGGTCAGCTCCGCCGAGACGGCCACCTGGCGTCGGGAGCAGCTCTACGCCACGGGCATCCGGTCCTATCGCGAGCGAGACTGGCCCAGAGCTGTGCAGGCTTTCAGCGCCATCGAGAATGAGACCCCTTACTACCGTGATATCCGCTTTCTGCGGCGCACCGCAGCGCTATATGCTGACCTATCGAGCCGAGATCGCTCGCTGCGCATGGCCGCCGCCCGCGAATTGGGAGACGTGGCCGATTTGGTCGACATGCAGCCCCTGGTCGATGCGCTGGGCGACCCGAGCGAAGAAGTGGCCCAGGTGGCCGAAGCCTCTTTCAGCCGCATCGGTCTGGGCGGATTCGACGCGCTGCTCTCTGCTCTGGTGCACGAGTCGCCCCAGGTCTGCGAGCGCGCCTATCGCCTGATCGAGAGCTTTGGGCAAGATGGCCGCGAGCGTCTCCTGGAGGCGTTGCGCAGCTCGAGCCCGCAGCTCACCACCCGGGTGGCGCAATTGCTGATCACTTTGGGCGCGCGCCGCGAGCTGGCCGAGGCACTGCTCTGGATTGACGGCGCACATCAGGAAGGCCTCGTCGCCGCTCTCCTCTCCGAGGGCCCCGCCGCGACCGGTGTGCTGCTCGAAGCGCTCATGCAAGCCGCGCCGGAGCGCGAGCAGCTGCTGATCAACGCCCTGGCGGCGCTCAAGCTCCAGGAGGACATCGACCGGCGTATTGCCGAGGCGTTGCGTAGCACCCGAGATGCCCGGCTGCGCGCAGTACTCGAGCGGGCCCTGTCCGCGGAGCCCAGCAGCTTTGGCGTGAGTGCGGGCTCAACCCTTGGCTCTCACGTCGACGACCGCGCCCGGGCTGAGCCAGAACGCCTGCCCGCGCGTCGCCTGCGTCTCCTGGATCGGCGCGAGTAGGCTGCTGCCAGGCGCTCAGCTGCCTTTCTGGCGAAGCCAGGTAGCCTTGTCTTGTCTGGCACTCCTCTGTTTGCCTCTGCGTACGAAGATAGACTTATCTGCTTTTGCAGGCACCCGATCCCGCACCCGTCGTCTCATCGTGAGCGCCGATGGCGCCACGATGCTGTAGATAGACTCAATACTTCCGATTTGAGGCCAATGGGTGCCAGAATCACACAACTGTGGGCTCTAGCCTCTTGTGCCGGATGCTCAGATGTGCTATACTGGGGTTGTAGTGATTCGTGCATCAGCATCAGAAACGGAGGGAAAGGATCATGTTGCGCCGTCTGAAGATGATCGCATTCGTATTGGCCGTCATCGTGGTTTTGGGCCTGGTGGTGGCCGTGCCTGCTTTCGCTGGTGGTCCTCCGAGCCCTGACGGCTACGGTAGAATGCCGCCCAAGGACGCTGAGGAGGATGGCTCGGCGGGCTACTATGGGTACGGCCGAACGCTGCCCTGCACCGACTGTGACCTGCCTTTTGCGGAGGGGATCTACCGACTGGTCGACCTGAATGCGGCCGCGCGCGCCCTGGGCCTGAAGATGGATGATGTCTCCAACACCCTGTGGGCCGGTGGCAGCCTGGCGGATCTGATCACGGAGAAGCAGATCGACGGGCGCTACGTGCGCGATGCGGTAGATGCTGAGCGCTACCGTGCCCTGGTCAACTCGGACTATCTGAGGGAAGATCGACCCGAGCTGTGCTGCGAGGGGGATTGCTGCCCGAACGTGTGTGTCGACGAGCAATGCAGTTGCGTCGAGGCCTGCGATGAGAAGGATGACGGCCCGAAGTGCAATCCTTGGCATTACAGTCGACCCCGGTAGCTCTGGAGTGAGCACTGACCTGCACGCTGCGCCCAGGGCCGATGATCGCGAATCTGCGCCAGGGGGCTTGTCCCTGCGCCGTGTGCTCCAGAGCCACGGCCAAAAGGCAAGCTGCCTTTGCGATTGCAGGCCAGCGCTCCGTCTTGCGCCAGCCTGCGATCGCGTTCTCGCGCTTGCCGGCGCCGCCAAGCAGCATTTGCGCTGGGGTGTGCCATGGCGCTCTAGCATCTCGAATCGTGGACTGCGTCGGCCCAGTGCATCGGTCTGTGGGCGATGATCAGCCCGTCAAGCGTTTGTGTGGCGATTTGGTTTCGACGAGATGATCCCATGGCTAGGATCAAGGGGACGACGATGCTCCAGATATCCCCATTGTTTCCGATTCTAGCCGGATTGATGCCAGAATCACATGGCCATGGGCGCTAGCCTCTTGTGTCGGACATTCGAATGTGCTATACTGGCACAGAGGTGGTTCATCCGTAAGCATGAGAAATGGAGGGAAAGGGTCATGTTGCGCCGTCTGAGGATGATCGCATTAGTATTAGGCGTCATCGTGGCGTTGGGTCTAGTGGTTGCCGCTCCCGCTTTCGCCGCCGGTCCTCCGAGCAAGGATGGATGCGGCCAGCCAGCCAGCGACGACAATGGGGATACCAATCCGGGCTACTATGGGTACGGCCGAATCTTGCCCTGCACGGATTGTGACCTACCATTTGCCGAGGGCGTGTATCGCTTGGTCGACATCAACGCCGCTGCGCGGGCCCTGGGGATGGAGATGGACGACGTCTCCAACATGCTGTGGGCCGGCGGCAGCCTCGCGGATATGATCACCGAGACCCAGGTCGATGCGCGCTTTGTGCGCGATGCAGTGGATGCCGAGCGCTACCGCGCGCTGTCCAACTCGGACTACCTGCGGGACGATCGACCCGATCTGTGCTGCGAGGGGGATTGCTGCCCGAGCGCCTGCGTCGATCCGGAGTGCAGTTGCGTCGTGGTCTGCGATGAGGACACTGGCAAGTGCGAGACCAAATGCGGTGGCAAGGATTGGGACGGCCACTGGCAGGGCGCTTCCTATCGCGTCACGGCAAAGGCAGGGCTGCGCCTTCGTACTGGACCTGGCACCTCGTACCGCATCGTGACGGTGGCTCCTTACGGCACGATCCTCAAGAGCACGGGCAATGTCTCGTGGCCTGGAGGTTGGTCGTGGATGGAAGTGAACCACGGTGGTCAGCGGCTGTGGTGCTCGTCCGCGTATCTGACGCCTGTCTACTAGAGCCAAGTTAGGCTGGCGGCTTATGGCGTGAGTGAGGGTCAGAAGGGGACCGCACTGCGGTGCTTCCCGTCCCTCGGCGCGCCATAGGCCGCTTTTGCGCGCCGTATGCCAGCAAGGCACGTTGGCATCATGTCTTCTGTGCCAGATGGGATGGCCGCCTGGCAAGGGGGGGACCGGATGAAGCTTTCGCTATCGTGTCGGCGGAGCGGCATGCGGTCACTCACTCTGGGTTTGGTCAGGCTGGCCGTCGCTGTTTCTGTCCTGGGGTTGGTGGTCGCGTGTAATTCGGCAGGCGATCAGCAAGCCGAGGGGGATGTTGCCGCTGTGCGGTCGTTGCCAGGCCAGGCCAGGGCCTCTTCCGACACGCCTTCGCTGTCAGACGAGCCGGCGCCCCCAACTGCATTGCCTGCGCTGGCGGCGCCGAGACAGGCGGGGCCCACGCTAGGCCCGAGCGCGACGCCGCCTGCTGAGCCGTCCCCTACGCCAACACGACCGCCGTCGCCGCCAGCAGCACGGCCGCCGACGCCTACGCCCTTCCATGCGGACCAACCTGCACCCTTGTGCGCGCCACCATGCGCACCCGTCGGTGGAAGGCTAGATTATGGACGCATCTTGCCCTGCACCGGCTGCGATCTGGCCTTTGCGGACGGGTTGTATCACCTGGTTGACCTGAACGTCGCCGCCTGGATCCTCAAGAGGGATGCGGACGAGTTCTCCAGCTTTCTCTGGGCGGGGGGCACTCTGGCGGATGCGGTTCGCGAGCAGGGGGGCGATCTGCGCTCTGTGCGCGGCGCGGTGCACGCCGAGCGCCATCGCGCCTTGGCGAACTCGGACTATTTGCGGGATGCCCGCCCCGAGCTGTGTTGCGAGGGGGATTGCTGCCCCGGCAGCTGTGTCGGCGAGGCGTGCGGTTGCGTTCCGGCCTGTCGGCTAGAGATCGTATTCGCGTCTCGCCGCTAGCGGCTGGAAGGGTCTGCGACCGAAAGCCTGAGCCGCCCTGTGGCCACCAACTCTCCGGATCAGACGATGTGCATCGGAGTTGAGCTATGCCGAGGCGTGAGGTTTCAGCCGGATTATCAAGTCGAATTGCTGTCAAGCCCGATGGGCCAAGTCAGGGCCCGCGAGGGGGGACGCGCGTGATGGGCCGTGAGCCTTTCTTGCCCACGCGGGGAGAATTCCAGATGCTCACGGTCGGTGTAGTGGGCATCTTTCTGTCCGGCCTCATGTTCTGTATCGAGGGGGGGCGTGCGCTCGGCTGGGGTCCAGTTGTGGCTCAGGCGGCCACGCTGCCCGCCCCGGCGATGGTGAGCTTGGCGCAGCCCCAATCAACGCCCGGCGAGCTGGCGCTCGCGGCGGAGACCCCTGCCACGATATCGCGCTCGGCCCAAGTCACATCGACGCCAGTCGCTTCGCTCGCGCCCAAGCTCGCGAGCGCTCTCTCGGCCCCGGCGGAGCTGTCCCACCAGAGCGTGGCCATCGAGGCAAGTGCGCCGCGCTCAACCCCTCAAGCCGAGGTTGCGCTGTACACGGCAGCGGCCCCTGCTGCCAGGCCTGCCCCGAAGTTGCCCTCATCGGCGCACCGACTGGTCACCACAGGCGGGCAGGTCTTGCCCTGTACCGACTGTGACATGGGCTTCGGGGAAGGGATCTACCGACTGGTCGATCTACACGCTGCAGCGCGGGTGCTCCAAATGGATCCAGACGACCTCTCTGGGTGGCTGTGGGCCGGCGGAACGCTTTACGACTTGGTGACTGAGCTAGGAGCCGACCTTGATCTGGTGCGCGACGTGGTAGACGCCGAGCGCTACCGCGCCCTGGTCAACTCTGACTATCTGCGCGACGGGCGCCCCGAATTGTGCTGCTCAGGCCCCGACTGCCCGAGCGTCTGTTCGTCATCCGAATCGGCCGGCTGCGGGATCGATTGCGGTGCAGCCCGGGTTCCGTCGGGCGGCTGGTTTGATCCCTCATCCGGGTCTGTGATGAGACCGAGCCTGGAGCTCTCGGTCGCACCAGCCTATCGCGTCACAGCTTCCGGGGGCCTGCGGTTGCGGCGTGGCCCAGGCACGAGCTACAGTGTGGCCTGCGTGGTCGCCGCGGGCACGATTCTGCCGAGCACGGGAGAGGCGCGATGGGTGGGCACGTACCAGTGGGTCGAGGTGATCTTCAACGACCAGTACCTGTGGGCTGCCGCCATCTATCTAGAGCCTTTGCCGGGAATCTAGCGAGAATCCCCCAAGCGGGCCTAGCGCCTTGGCCCCCTCTTGCAGGTGCATTGGACAAGATCACCCATCGCGCGTATTCTTCACTGCGACCTCACGCTGTCACCGCGCACGGGTCGTGCGCTGATAGCGTGTGGTCGGGTGTTGACGTCTACTCACCACCAGCTCCACAGGACGGTCGGCGGTCCTATGTCGTCAGCTCCGCAACGCAAGCCAAGGTATGATGAGAGACAGCTCCAGCCCGCTGGGCCGGTCGGCAAGCGTGCGCCTGCGCTTGGGCGAATCATGCGAGTCTCCAGGTTGTGGGCACCACACCTGTTGTTGGCAGTGGTCGTTTGGGCCACATGCCTCGTCCCACTGCTCCGGGCTCGGGCGGGTGCGATTGAGGTCTCGCCGAGCGCAGAAGCTCAGACCAGTCTCGCACAAGGGGCTCCAGATGGCGCGTCGGCAGGGCCCTGGGGGCCGTTTGCGTTAGCGCCCGCACTGCAAGAGGATCAGCTTGCTTACCTGTGGCAGGTTCTGGACATCTATTGGGCCAATCAAGATTGGCCCAAGGCGCTGGAGATCATCGGCCAGATCGAGGCCATCGATCCCAACTATCGCAACGTGCAGGAACGCAAGTACTATGCGCACGTGGCCTACGGGTATGACTTGATGACCGATGGCCAGTGCGAAGTCGCGCGGGCGCAGTTCAACCTGGCTCTGGCGCTGCGACCCTACGGGCAAGAGGCGCAGAATGGGCTCCAGCTCCTGGCCCAGTATTGTCCTGCGACCCAGACGCCGCCCACTGTGCACACGTTGACGCCCACGATCACACCTGGGCCATCGGCCACGCGCACGCCGACGCCTAGCTGCTTTCCGGTCACGCAGACCATCACATACACCGTCAAATTAGGCGATACGCTGCTGCAGCTAGCCAAGTGCTTCCACACCACGCCTCAGCAGATCATGAAGGCCAACGGGATGATGAGCGATGTGCTGCGGGTCGGCAGCGTGATCTACATCCCGGGGCCAGCAGAGGTGCCCCCAGGCCCTTCGATACACGTCGTACAGCCGGGTGAGACGCTCTACTCGATCGCTCAGAAGCATCGGACCACCGTGTGGGCCATTATGCGCATCAATCATCTGCCTAGCCCGGCTGTGTATGCCTACCAGGTGCTCTACATTCCCACGCTTTTGCAGGAAGGCCCTTTCATCCACATCGTGCAGCCCGGCCAGACGCTCTACACGATCGCGGCTATGCACGAGGTGCCCGTCGAGATGATCATGCTGGCCAACAACCTCAAGAGCTATGATATCTATGTCTTCCAGCGGCTCGTCATCCCGCCGGATGGCTGGACAGGCTGGCCCCCGATCGCGGTGTGGACATCGGCCGGGCCAGGAGGCCCTGGCGGCACGCATCCAGGCTATCCCCGCACCCATCGGGTGCAACCAGGCGACACGCTCTACAGCATCGCCCGCCGTTACGGCACGACGGTACCGCAACTCAAGGCTGCTAACGGCCTCACCAGTTCTCTGATCTATGTGGGCATGATCTTGCGCATCCCCTGGTGAGCGCTACTCGACAAGGCTCGAGCCACGCCCGCACATCCGGCGCAGAGGCGTAACCATTCTGGGCGAGAAGTGTTTTGAGAAGCGACCTGTGCCAAGGACCAGAGGCATCGTTGTGCTTTGTGGCGCCTTGTCTTGGGCAGTGAGCGCCATCATTGCGCCACTCGCGTCGTTACGAATACTGTAGCAAGGGAGGAAAGGTCGGATGTCAACTTTTGACCGGGTGAAGAAAATCATCGTGGAGCAATTGGGCGTCGATGAAGATCAGATCACCATGGAGGCCAGTTTTCGTGAGGATCTCGAGGCCGACTCGCTCGATCTGGTCGAGCTGATCATGGCGATCGAGGAGGAATTCGACGGCTCGATCTCGGACGAACAGGCTCAGACGATCCAGACTGTAAAGGACGCCGTCACGTTTATCGACGCGAATCTCGTCTAGCAAACCACCCCGCATTCTCACGCGGGCCAGCAGGGATGTGTTGGCGCTGGGCCAGGCATCCCTGTTTTGCTCTCTGGCTGGGAGGCTAGTGCATGGGGAGCGCAGCGTCTGGAACCTCATATCCGTAAAGGATGCCCTAGCATGGCTCAGATTGGGATCGTCGTCGACAGCACTGCGAGCTTGCCCACTGCGATATACGGTCGCTATGGCCTCATTATGGTGCCCTACACGGTCGTGATCGAGGGCCGCAGCTATCGCGACCTGATCGATATCACGTCAGACGAGTTCAACGCCTACCTGACGCAGCTTCCAGACAGCGGCCGACTCCCAACCACTGCCAATCCCTCCCCCGGGGCCTATCTGGAGGCCTATGGCGCTGCCGCCGAGCGCGCCAGTACCATCTTCTCGTTCCATATGGCCTCGCACGCGAGCGGGGCCTATGGGTCGGCCTGCGTGGCGCGAGACATGGCGCGCGATATCTGGCCTCATCTTGAGATCGTCGTGATCGACACGTGGAATGTGTCCATGTGTCATGGCTGGATCGCCCTTCAGACCGCTCGGGCAGCCCAAGAGGGCGCCAGCCCTGCCGATCTGAAGCGTCTCATCCGCGCGCTGATCCCGGCCACGCGCATGATCCAGACCGCCGACACGCTGCGTTATCTCTACATGGGAGGGCGTATCGGCCGCGCCCAGCATCTGGTGAGCGGTCTGTTGCGCATCAAGCCCTTGATCAGCATGGAGGGGGGCGTGATCACCCCTCTGGGCGTGGCGCGCACGCGCGAGAGGGCGCTGCGCCGCATCGCCGAATTGGCCCACAGCGCGGCCTCCGGAGGCGCGATCAGGTTGGCCCTCACCCACGCGGCGGCTGAGGCTGAGGCTGCGCATCTAGGACGCCTGGTCCAGGCCTCCACCGACGTGGTGGAAACCTTGATGTGCGAGCTCTGCCCGGTGCTGACGGTACACTCTGGGCCTGGCACGGTGGGATTGTGTTACCTGCTGGAGGACAGGCCCGGCTGAGCCCGTTCGAGGTCGGCTAGAGCGGATCTTCGGCCAGCGCCTCGATCAGCGGGAGCGTCTCGCGCCACGAAATGGCGGAGAGGCCCAGCTTGCGCCGAAGCCGGTCAGGGTCAATGCCCGCCTTGAACCCCTGCACCGCGCAGGTCCAGCGCAAGGTCTCAAAGCCCATCCGCTCTGGCAGCCCCGCTACGATCGAAACATTGTCGAGCACATACTCGAGATTGCGGGCCGTGCATTCAAACAGATGGGTACGCGGCTGGTAGCGCGACACGTAGGGCTGCAGCGTCTCCACCCACTCCGACGAAAGGGCCAGTCGCCGGGATTTGAAGCGCTGGCGCGGCTTCTCGTACTGGATGTAGACAGAGGGCTGCTTAGGATCGCTGAGGTCGATGTGCTGCAGCTCGATGCCCATGCATTCGCCCTTCTTGATGCCTGTGTCGAGCAAAAGAGTGACCAGAAGGTGCGGCCGAGCGTCGGGCGACTCATCGGCGTCTCGCATGCTGCGAGTGACCTCCAGCAGACGCTCCACTTGCGCATCGCTGAGCACCTGCGGTAGCCGGGGAGCGGGGCGCGTGTGATCCAGCGGGTCCGAGGGATCGGTCGCGAGTACACCGTTGTCGTGTAACCAGCGGAAAAAGACCTTGACGGTGGTAACCCGGCGATGGAGCGACTTGGGCGAGCAAGGCACGTCCCGTTCGTGCTGGAGATAGTGCACAAAGGCGTTCAGGCGCTGAGTGGTGCACCCGAGAAGTGGAGTATCCTCTCCCAGATACTCGACCAAGAGCTTGAGATCGCTGCCGAAGGCCTTGATCGTGTTTGGCGCCAGCTCACGCTGGCGCATATGGTCGTCAAAGGGCTCGAGGGCATCCCGCAGCGGGCTCTCCCCGCTGAGCGCCGGACTCGGCGGCAGATGGATGACGTCGGGGTTGCCAAAAGGGAACAACTCGGGCTGCGTGACTTGCATATCCCCCGTCCTTTCGGATAGCCATTTGACGTAAGTATAGCACGCACTTTGCGCACGGTCAATGAGTCAAGGCGCGTGATTGACAACGTTGTCAAGGAAAGCTACAATGGGGCTCCTGTTGACCGAAGAGGACATCCGGCCTATGATGCGTTTGGATGCTCAGATGGCCTCTGTCCGCCAACACCCGATCGCGCAGTTGGCCGTCCGCATGGCTTACACTACACTCTTGCGTGGAGGAGATGGGATTGAAAAACTGGAGAATGTGGGCGGGCTTTGCGATCGTGATTGTCATCGCCGGTGTGGGCATCGGGGCCGCTTACGTGTGGTGGTTAGCCGAGCCTGCCGCCCCACCCTCACAGGGGCAGATCGCGATCGTGGGGCGTGGCCCCTTGAGCGTGGCGCTCGAGGCAGTGGGTGCGGTGGCGTCTCCCTCTGAGGAGACCCTCACCTTTGCCGTAGGGGGACGTATCCAGGAGATCGCTGTAAAGGAAAGTGAGCGGGTCCAGGTGGGCGACATTTTGGCCCGCCTCGACGCCGTCGAGCTCGAGCTCCAAGTGCAGCAGGCTCAGGCGGCTCTTGAGCTCAGCGAGGCTCGCCTGACTCAGGCCCAGCGCAAACCGACCGCGCTCGAGTTGGACGCAGCCCGGGCGGCCCTGGAGGCAGCTCAAGCGCGCTACGATCAAGTGGGAGTGGGGCCAACGGAAGCCGAGATCGCCGCGGCTCAGGCGGCAATCAGCTCGGCCGAGGCCAAGGTGGCTGATCTGCAGCGTGGGCCCACAGAGGAGGAGGTGAGGCTCGCGCGTCTCAAGGTGGACGAGGCCAAGAACGCGCTCTGGGGCGCGCAGGCCACCCGAGACGCGGTCGCGGGCAGCAAGAGCGCCTCACAGGCCCAGAAGGATGCGGCCGAGGCCGCGGTGCTCAATGCCGAGGTGGCCGTCCAAGCGGCCGAGGTCGAGCTGCAGCAGCTCTACGAGCCACCCACAGCGGCGGAGCGCCAGGCTGCGGCGGCCCAATTGGCCCAGGCGCGGGCCAACTATGAGACGCTTCTGGCCAAGGCGGACAACGACGAACTGATGGCCGCCGCCGCCCAGATCAGACAGGCGGAGGCCAACCTGGAAAAGCTTGAGAATCGACCGCTGCCCGAGGAGGTGGAGATGGCGCGCGCCCAGGTCCGAGCGGCCGAACTGGCCCTGGCCGCGGCACAGCACCGTCTCGAGGGAGCGGCGCTGCGGGCCCCTGCCAGCGGGACGGTGGTGGATCTGCGCGCCAGCGTGGGCCAGACGGTGGCCGCGGGCACGGCGATCATCGTTCTCAGCGATCTATCCGCGCCCACGATCGAGGTGCAGGTACATGAGAGCGAGGTCGCTGCCCTACAGCCTGGCTCGGCGGCGCGGGTGCGCCTACACGCTTATCCCCAGCGCTGGCTGGATGGCCAGGTGGACGAGATCGCGCCTTTACCCTCCGGCAGCGGCGCGCTGGTGAGCTACAAGGTCAGCATTGCACTGGGCGCCGATCAGGTGGCCGCGCGCCCGGGCATGACGGCTGACGTGCAGATCCCCATCTCGGAGCAGGAGGCCGCCCTGCTGGTGCCCCGGGGCGCGCTGCGCCGCGAGGGAGGCCAGTGGGTTGTTCAGGTGCGCAGCAACGGGCGCTGGGAGGAGGCGGTGGTGAGCCTGGGGGTCCGCACGGGTCGCTATGTGGAGGTACTGGAGGGGTTAACCGAAGGGGCGCAGGTGCGCATCCACACGGTGCCCGTGGCCCTGTCGCAGCCAGACCTGGGCGACGCGCCCAGCCAGAGAGCCGGAGGACGATAGGACATGAGAGAAAAAGCTCGCATCGTCGGCGTCGTCGGAGGCCTGATTCTGATCGCTGTGCTTGGCCTGGTGGGTTACTTTGCCTGGATCAATATCGCCTATGTCGACACACTGCACGCCCAGATCGAGGGTCGCGTGGTTCAGGTGCGCGCGCCTGTGGTCGGACGGGTCGTGGATGCCCCTCTTCAGGTGGGCGACGCGGTGGCGGCGGATGAAGCGGTGGCCACCGTGGAGACGGTGATCTCGACCGGCGAGGCGGGCCCCACGCGCCTGCGAGTGCCCGTGCGCGCACCCCTGGATGGCCTGATCGCCGAGCAGGCGGTCCAGGTCGGCGACGGCTTGACCTCGGGGCAGATGATGATGACCCTGGTCGATCCAACCCAGTTGTGGATAACCGCCAGCATCCACGAGTCGCGCATCCCTCAGGTGGAGCTGGGGCAGCGGGTGCGCGTTCGCGTACGCACGCGCACGTGGCGGCGGCGCTTCTGGGGACAGGTAGAACAGATCGGCGCGGCCACCACGCTGGCGCTGCGCGAGGGCGCAACCACGACCACGGCCCGGCCCGAGGTGCCTGTGATCATCTCGTTCGATCCGGCTGGCTATGAGCTCTACCCGGGCATGACCGTCGACGTGCGCATCAAGCTCGATGCGCGCCAATGGTGGTAGCATGGACCCACTCTTCCGCGCCTTGAGCTTCTTGTGGAAATACAAGGGCGCCGTCATCGCGACTGCCGTCTCCTTGCTGATCACCTCGGTGTTGGGGCTGGTGACGCCCCTGATGATCCAGGGGGTGATCGACGCGGCCGTCGAGTATGGCAGCCTCTCGATCATCGGGCTCTACGCGGCGGGGTCGGTGGGCATCGCGATGCTGAATGCCTTTGTTCATTTTGCGCAACGCGTGACCATGGCCAGCGCGGTGCAGGGCGCGGTGTATGATCTGCGCAATGCCCTGTACGACTATATCATTAACCTGCCTTTCAGCTACCACGACCGCTCGCGCACTGGCCAGCTCATCTCGCGCCTGACGAGCGACATCGACAGCGTCACGCGCTTCTTCGACTTTGGGCTGAGCAGCATCCTGGGCATGGGCCTGACCTTCCTGGGCGCCAGCGTCATGCTTTTTCGCATGAGCTGGCAGATCGGGTTGCTGGGCTGGTTGATGGTGCCTCCCATGGCCATCGTCGCGCTCAAAGGATCCAGCTCGCTCGGCCCTCTGTTCTACCGGCTGCGTCAACAGTTTGGGCTGATCACGGCCCAGATTCAGGAGAACTACGCCGGGGCGCGGGTGGTCAAGGCCTTTGCGCGCGAGGAGCACGAGATCTCCAAGTTCAGGCGCGAGCTCAAGGCGTTCATGGGACTGCGCATGATCATGGTCCGGCTCTTTTCCACGTTCATGCCAGCGATGGAGTTCCTGACCAACCTGGGCACCTTGCTCATCCTGGCGTTTGGCGCCTGGTCGGTAATCAACGGCACACTCAGTCTGGGCGAGTTGGTGGCCTCACAAGGCTATCTGATGATGCTGACCGGCCCGATTCGCATGATCGGCTGGATGGTGGTCATGGCTCGGCAGGCTTCGGCGGCCGGCACGCGCATCTATGAGGTGCTCGATGCTCGGCCGGACATCGAGGAGGCCCCCGACGCCATCGAGCTGCCTCCCATTCACGGCGAGGTGCGCTTTGAGAAGGTGTCGTTTGGCTATGAGGAGGGCAGCGCGGTGCTCAAGGGGATCGACTTGGTCGCCCGACCCGGTGAGACGATCGCGCTCCTGGGCGCGACCGGCTCGGGCAAGACCTCGGTCATCAATATGATCCCACGCTTCTACGACGCGACCGCGGGAAGGGTCACGATCGATGGCTACGATGTGCGCGACGTGACGCTCAATTCACTGCGCCGCCAGATCGGCACCATCTTTCAAGAGGCCCTGCTCTTCTCGGGCACCATCGCCGAGAATATCGCCTACGGCCGCCCCGACGCCAGCCACGAGGAGATTGTGGCGGCGGCCCAAGCCGCCCAGGCCCACGATTTTGTCATGAGCTTCCCGGACGGATACCAGACGCACGTGGGCGAGCGTGGCGTGACCCTCTCGGGTGGGCAGCGCCAGCGCGTGACCATCGCACGCGCCCTGTTGCTTAACGCCAAGATCCTGATCATGGATGACTCGACCTCGAGCGTGGACGTGGAAACAGAGTACTTGATCCAACAAGCGTTGGCGCGCGCCATGGAGGATCGCACGGCGTTCGTGATCGCCCACCGCCTTTCGACGGTCAAGAACGCGGATCGGATCGTTGTTCTGGATAGCGGCGAGATCGTCCAGGAGGGCACCCACGAGGAGCTGCTGGCGGTGGATGGGCCTTATCGGCGGATCTATGAGACCCAGTTCGCCGAACAAGAGGAGATGGTCTGATGGGCATGTGGGGGCCCGGGTTCCATCTGGCCGCGGCCGACAAGGCTGAGTTCAACCCCAAGCTGTTGCTGCGTGCGCTGGGCTACATGCTGCCCTACCGCTTTGCCCTGTTGCTGTCGCTCGTGTCGGTGCTGACAGTGACCCTCAGCGACCTGGCGCGCCCGATGTTGGTGGGCCAGCTCATCGATCGCGACATCGCGAGCGGCAGCACCGCGGGCATGACGCAGACCTTGCTGCTCTATCTCGGCACGGTGGTCTTTCACGGACTGATCATATCGGGGCAGCGCTATGTCACGGGCTGGCTGGGTCAGCAAGTGATCTATGACCTGCGCGATGCGGTGTTCGCTCATCTCCAGACCCTCTCGCTCCGTTTTTTCGATGGGCGAGAGATGGGCGACACGATCTCGCGCCTCACCAGTGACATCGACTTACTCAACGAGCTGCTGAGCAACGGCCTGGTGACCGTGGTGAATACCGTCTTTAACCTGACCGGCGTCGTCTTGGCCATGCTGGCCCTGGACGTGCGCATGTCGTTGTTGACCTTCTCGATCATGCCCCTGATGCTGCTTGGCTCGGCCACGTTTCGCGGCTGGGTGGGCATGGCCTACCGGGATATCCGCCAGAAGATCGCCCAAGTGACCAGCCATGTGGAGGAGGGCGTCACCGGGGTGCGCATCATCCAGTCGTTCGCCCAGGAGGAGCGCAACTTCGCCTCCTTCCGAGCCGTGAACCGAGAGAACCTCGAGGCCAATATGGATGCAGCGGTGGTGCGCTCACTCTACTTCCCGGCCATCGACGTGATCGGATCTTTCGGCATCGGCTTGGTCCTCTGGTTCGGCAGTGTGGCGGTACTGCGAGGCGATCTGACCTTCGGCGTGGTGGTGGCGTTCCTGCTCTATCTGTTCCGTTTCTTCCAGCCCATCCGCCAGCTCACCATGCTCTACGACCAGATCCTGGCTGCGATGGCGGCCTCGGAGCGCATCTTTGAGCTGCTCGATCTCGAACCTGACATCGTGGATCCGCCCACGCCAGTGGTGCTGCCGCGCATCCAGGGACGGGTTGAGTTCAGGGACGTCAGCTTTAGCTATGTGCCCGAGGATCCCGTGCTGCAACATGTGGATCTGTTGGCCGAGCCCGGCGAGATGATCGCCCTGGTGGGCGCTACCGGCGCGGGCAAAACCACCACGATCAGCCTGCTGACCCGCTTCTACGATGTGAACGAGGGCGCCATCCTGATCGATGGCCAGCCTCTGACCCAGATCGCCATCCACTCGCTGCGCCAGCAACTGGGCCTGGTTCTGCAGGAGGGTTTTCTCTTTTCCGGCACGATCCGAGACAACATCCGCTACGGCCGGCTCGAGGCGACCGACGAGGAGGTAGAGGAGGCCGCCCGTTCGGTGGGCGCTCATGAGTTCATCATGCGCATGCCCAACGGCTATGAGACGGAGGT
>JAFGLK010000552.1 GCA_016928125.1 Anaerolineae bacterium | reverse complement strand
GCCTCGGGCGCCATGGCCGCATCGGCGCCCAAAGCCAGCGCCATCCGACGCCGCCAGGGAATCGGCTCCAGCGCGCAGATGAACGACGCGCCCTGCAGCCGCGCCAATTGGAGGCACACCAGCCCCATGAAACCGGCGCCCACCAGGGCCACGCGATCGCCGAGCCGGATGCCGAAACGTCCACCGGCATGCACACAGCAGGCGATCGGCTCCCCCAGGGCCAGCATGGGGTCGAGACTCTCAGGCACAGCCAGGAGTTGCCTGGGCGCCGCCACGAAATAGTCGGCATAGCGCCCGCCCAGCGCCGTGACTACGTCGCCCGGCTCAAGCCCCTCCACATCCTGCCCCACGGCCTCCACCACGCCGGTCCCCTCGTGGCCCATCACCACTTCTTTGTCGCCCCGGTGGCGGTAGTGGAAGAGATCGCCCTCGCAGATGCCGCAGCCCAGGGTGCGCACCAACACCTGGCCCTGGCCCACATCGGGCCGGGGCTGCTCGCGAATCTGAAAGCCCGACGGCGTCATCACCGCGACTCGCATAGGATCACACCTCCCGCAATCGGCTCCCTATCGGCTCGCAGCGGGCCGCGAGGCGGGCGCACGAGCTCACGCCGCTCGCCTCAGCCCATCGTTCCGCTGCGTCGCTCCAGCAACACGGTGTCGCGCCAGACGCCGGCCATCCGCCCGATCCGCTCTCTGTAGCCCACCTGGCGAAAGCCACAGGCCAGGTGGAGGGCCAGGCTGGCCTTGTTCTCGGGAAAGATGCTCGCCTGCAGGGTCCAGACGCCCGCCTCCTCGGAGGCGGACACGAGCGCTTGCAGCAACGCCCGGCCTACGCCGCGCCCTCGGACCGAAGCGGCCACATAGACGCTCACCTCGGCCACGCCGGCATACACAGGCCGCGTTGAGACGGGGCCTAGCGCGGCCCAGCCCAGCACCCCGCTCGCATTCCGCGCCACGAGGCGACAATCCCGGCGATGGGCAGCATCCCAGCGCTCCCAGGCGGGAACCGTGGTCTCAAAGGTGGCCTGTCCGGTCGCGATCCCCTGGCGATAGATGGCGCACACGGCCGGCCAGTCGGCCTGTTGCATGGGAGCGATCTCAATCCGCACGTTAAGCGCCCTGCCTCGCCTCAGCCTCTCCCCGGGATGGCCCAACGTGGAACGCAGGTGACGAAGGGCCTCTGGCTTTGAGCGGGATGCTAGCGCGGATGGGGCGTCTCGTCAAGAGCAGGCGAACGGGGGACGCTACAGCAGCCTGCGTTCAAGGCAATCGTAGGCTTGGAGTTCGATCTGCGCGGCCGGGCTATGAGGAAAGTCATCTGCGGAGAGCACCCAGATCATGGTGGCCTGGCGGTCGCCCACGGGGGCCTCGTCGGGGCGCGTCTCGGTGTGGGTGAAGCCGAGCTTGCGGGCCACGCCCGCGCTGGCCAGGTTGCGCGGGTCGCAGTGGATCTCGACGCGCTGCACCCGGTGCACGATAAAGGCCACCCGGGCCAGCGCCCCGGCGGCCTCAGTGGCCAGCCCCTGGCGCACATGACCTTTGTCGATCCAGTAGCCGATTTCCAGGCCGTCAGGCCCGATGCGCGTGTGCAGGCCGCAGCCGCCCAGCACGTGCCGTTCGCCCGAGTCCCAGATGCCGTAGGCATAGTCCTGGTCCAGATCAAACTCGGCGCGAAAGCGGCGCAGCAGCGCGATCTCGCCCGCCAGATCGGCGGGACGGTCGGCCCAGGGCATCCAGGGGCGCAGGTGATCCAGGTTGGCATTCACTGTCTGGACCAGAAGGGGCGCCTCTTGCGGCGCCCGGCAACGCAGGATCAGGCGGCGCGTCTCAATGCGATAGGCGGGGCCAGGCAGGATCTCGGACATGATCGTCTCCAGGGGTCAGCGCATGCTCCGCGCGCGGTTAGACGACGCCCAGGCCCATGAGGACGCCGATAACCACAAAGGCCACGGCGGAGATGCGCAGCAGCACGCGCTCGGGGATGAGGCGGGACAACTGCTGCCCGCCCAACACCCCCAGGGCGGTGACGCCGGTGAGCGCCAGGGCGCCCCCGGCAAAGATGGCCCAGGGCGACGCCTCCTTGAACGTCAGGCCAAGCACGGCCAGTTGGGTCTTGTCGCCCAGCTCGGCCAGGAAGAGCAGGCTGAGGGTGCTGCCAAAGGCGCGCCAGCTCCAGGCGCGGCGCCTCGGCTCGTCCCCGACCACCGGGCAGGCGCAGGCCTCCCCGGCCAGCGCGCCATCGCTGGCGCGTGCCTCGCGCCAGATCAGGAGGCCCATGATCACAAACGTGGCCGAGGCGACGATCCGAATGGCCAGCTCGGGCACCAGCCCCCCAAGGAGCTGTCCCGCCGCGACGCCCAGGCCGGTCACCGCCGTGAGGGCCAGGCTGCCCCCCAGGAACACCGGCAGCCCCAGGCGATACTTGCAGGTCTGGGTCACCACGGCCAGTTGCGTCTTGTCGCCCAACTCGGCTACGAACACCAAGCCAAACGTAGAAAAGAGCAGACCCCAATCCATAGGAGCGCGAGACCTCCCGACTCGAGATGAATCCCTATGATACACCTTTTTCCACCTAGGGCCGAATGTCGGCCACAGCCGCGCAGCCGGGCGGCGGGCGGCTCACTGGCGGGCGACAAAGCGGAAATCGCAACGCTCGGCGCCGGTGGCGCGGGTGCCGACGCGCTCCAAAGCCACGCCCCAATGCGCGGCCAGGCGAAAGTCCTGCTGACACCAGGCCCCCACACACAGATCCGCGGCCTGATGCGCGCCCAGATACTCGGCCACAGGGCAGCGGAAGAAATCCACGATCACGGCCTCCGGGTCCGGGGTGACCTCAAAGACGAACCCAGGCGGGCAAAAGGGGTAGCGCAGTGACAGGTGCATCATGATGCGCACCTGCTCGAGCAGCTCTCGGGTGCGCAGCCTGGCGCCCAGCCAGGCCAGATCGGTCAGGGGCCGAAAGACGGCCCAGACCGCCTGGGAGACGAGGGCGATGGCCGCCGAACGCTCCACGCCGCGCCCCAGCAGGGCCTGGAGGAAGGCCAGGCTCATGGCGGCTAGGCGCAGGATGTGGCGATTGCCCAAGGAAGCGGCCGTGGGCAGCCGCGGGGCCAGCCTAGCGTCGAGGCGCCAGGCGTGGGCCAGGATATCATCCACAGCGCGGCGGTCAAGCGCGATGAGGCCCGCGTCCGTCATCACCTGGCGCCCTAGCCACACTTTGGAGGCCACCCGCCCCAGAACAGGCTTCAGGATCAGTCTCAGATAGTCCAAGATCGCTCTCCTTCCGCTCAGAACCGTTCAGCGCGACCACCCGATCAGCGGCCCTCCCGCCCAGAGCGCCACCAACACCACCACCTGCAGGCCGATGATCACCCAGAGGCGCAACAGAAAGGCTGCCTTGGCGGTCCTGTGATGCAGCAGCCACACGCCGGCCAGGCCGCCCAGGGCGCCTCCGGTGGCCACCAACCCCAGCAGGAGCGTCTCAGGAACTCGGGTGCGCCCCAGCCTGGCCACACTTTTGTATTGGGTCTCCGAGAGCTGCGGCGCCCTGCACTGTTCGTGCCCGACAACGCGCGCCGCCCGTCGCTAGCGCCAGCCGCAGAGCTCGGCCAGCAGGCCTGTGTAGGCGCAAAAGCTCGACCAGGAGATATCCGGCGGCACGCCATGGTCACAGCCGGGCACATAGCCGCCGTCTACCATCAGCGGCGGCACGACTCGCAGCACCTCGGCGCGCATAGCTGCGCCGCCGGCCGCGATAGCGCGTTTGTCGATGCCGCCATGGTAAGCCATCTGGCGGCCAAACCGCTGCCGAAAGTGGATGATGTCGTTCCCTGCCGCCACCTCGATCGGGTTGCAGCAGTTGATGCCCGATTCGATCCAAATGGGGATCAGTTCCTCGATATAGCCGTCCGAGTCCATGTCGTAGAGCGGTACCTGATGGGCAGAGAGCAGTTCGTGCCAGTTCATGTAGGTGGGCTGCAGGAAGCGGCGCGCCATGGCTGGCGAGATCATGCTGTGAGCTTTGTAGGCCATGTCCTCGGAGACCATGACCGCATCGACCCGCACCCGCTGCAGGATGGCCTCCAAGACCCCGAGCGTGAAGCGACGCCAGAACTCGGCCATGGCCATCACCAGGTCGGGCTGATCCACCATGAGCAGGCACAGCCCCTCCATGCCGGTCCACTCGCGCATCTGCCAGAAGGGCGCGTTCAGGCTCAGTGTGATCGCCAGGCCCGAGGCCTCGAGCGCCCGGCATTCGTCCCAGAAGGCATCTGAGAGGCGCCGCGGATCGCTCGCGTCATAGCGCCAGGCCATCGCCTCCCAATCGGCCCAGTCCTGCACGGGGAAGCGGTGCCACCTGCGGGTGACAAAGTCCTTGGCGCTACGGATGTAGGTATAGTCGTAGACATCCGAGATCTCGGTGATGGCGCCCATCCAGTCCTGCACGACATAATGGCCATGGCGATGATCAGGACCTTTTCCTCAAAGGTGGGGATCATACGAAACGCCTGGGGCAGGCTCGCGCGAGCATCGAACGCCTCTCTCGGCAGGTCCAGTTGCTCAGAGAGCGCATCGCGATAGTCGTGGCCCTCGGGCAGGCCTTGGGTGTGCCAGGCAGCGAGCGTCGACTCTCGCGGGCCGCCCGGCAGGAGCGGCACACGATCCGGGTGGCCAAAGAGCAGGGCCTCCAAGTATCTCTCTCTGGGCTGCAAACCACGCTCCTCCTGGGTGTTT
>JAFGLK010000551.1 GCA_016928125.1 Anaerolineae bacterium | reverse complement strand
GCCCTGAAAGCGGCCAAAGGCGCCTGAGGCCCGCGAGACCCAGGTCGATCGCCTCCCACACCTGACAGGTGCTGGACGCCTGTCAGGTCGCGCGTGCACCGCGAATCCCTTATTGACAGATTGTCTCTTTTCGCCTATAATCTATATAATTATGATCAAAATTATAATATAACATCGCATGCCACGATGGGCCAGCCGTACGCCTGGGGCAGCTCAGAGCGGTTCGCGGGCTTAAGTCCGCTCGGGGTTCGAGCCTTGGCAGGGATGTGAACAGGGGGCGAGAGATGCAGGAGCGAAAGCCAACGCGGCGAGAGTTTCTGACTTGGATCGGGATCACGGGGGTGGCCGGCCTACTGAGCGCCTGTGGGCTGTCCGCGGCAGGTACGGGGCAGACGCATGTTGGCGCGGTGGACTCGTCCCAGCGGGCGCAGAAGGCGTCCGATCCCGAGGACCTGGTGGAACTGGCCCTTGTGGCCACGAAAGACGAACTGCAGATTCTGCCGGGAGGCGAGACGCCCGTACTACGCTACAAGGGCCGCGTGCTGCGCGGCGACCCGGACGTGCTGCAGGAGCTCCCGGGCTCCTATCTGGGGCCGGTCATCCGCCTCAGGCGCGGGCAGCGGGTGCGCGTGCACCTGGCCAACGAGCTGGACGAGGAGACGATCGTGCACTGGCACGGGCTGCACATGCCCCCCGAGGCCGATGGGCATCCTCACTTGGCCATCGGCCCCGGCGAGACCTACACCTACGATTTCCCGGTCATCGATCGCGCGGGCACCTACTGGTACCACCCCCACCCCCACGGCCGCACCGGCCCACAGGTCTATCGGGGCCTGGCCGGGTTGCTGATCGTGTCGGACGAGGAGGAGGAGCGCCTCGGCCTGCCCGACGGCGCGCGCGACATTCCCTTGGTGATCCAGGACCGCAGCTTTGATCGGGCTAACCGGTTGAGCTACATCGGCGGCGGCCGCATGGATCAGATGCTCGGCTTTCTGGGCGATCGCATCCTGGTCAACGGCCAGCCCGATTATCGCCTCTCTCTTGCGGCCGGGGCCTATCGCCTGCGGCTGCTCAATGGATCCAACTCGCGGGTCTACAAGCTGGCCTGGGACGACGGCAGCCCCCTGACGGTCATCGCCACTGATGGCGGACTTCTGGAGAAGCCGCTGCAGCGCGACTATGTGACGCTGGCCCCGGGCGAGCGGGTCGAGCTGCGGGCCGATTTCGGCGCTGACACCGGCGACGGCGATAAGCGGCTTGTGAGCCTGCCTTTTGCCGGAGAGGTGATGGGCGGCATGATGGGGGCCGGCCTCGGCAGCTCGGTCACCCTGCCCCAGGGCGCGCCCCTGAGTGTCTTGAGCGTGGAGGTGCATGGCTCCGCCGCCCCGAGCGCTTCGCTGCCCGCGCAACTGAGCCGCCATGAGTCCCTAGAGCTGGGGCAGGCTGTCAACCGCGATCGGCCGCGCCGGATCGAGCTTGAAATGCAGGGCATGCGTTGGCTGATCAACGGGCGCAGCTTTCACATGACCGACGTCGCCGAGGACGAGATCGTGCGGCTGGGCGACGTGGAGGTGTGGGAGATGAGCAATCAGCCAGGGCCGATGCGCATGATCCACCCCATGCACATCCACAACGTGCAATTCAAGGTCATCGAGCGCCAGATCGCGGCGGCCTTCCGGCCCGGCTGGGAGACGGTCAGCGCGGGCTACGTGGATGAGGGCTGGAAGGACACCGTGCTGCTGATGCCCGGCGAGACGGCGCGGGTGCTGATGCGCTTTGACCACTATGCCGGACTCTATCTCTACCACTGCCACAACCTCGAGCACGAGGATCTGGGCATGATGCGGAACTTTCTAATCGAGGCGTAGCGGGAGCGCCGGCATGGAGCGCCGATCTCAAGACCGGCTCCCCTGCCAGGCCGCAGCTTGGCGCTCCATGTCACTTTGACAGCCAGGCCGGACGCGCTATAATTCCTATCAACTTGATAGGAAAAGGACGGCGGCTGTGAGACTGGGCACTCGGACACGCTACGCCATGCGGGCTATGTTGCGCCTGGCGCATCACTATGAGCGCGGCCTTTTGAGCACCAAAGAGATCGCCGAGGAGGAACAGGTCTCGGCGAAATACCTGGAGCACCTCCTGTCAGACCTGCGCCGGGCCTCGCTCATCCGCAGCGTGCGTGGCGCCCAGGGGGGACATGCGCTCAGGTTCGCCCCTGAGGAGATCACGGCCCGTCGTATCTACGAGGTGTTCGAGGGCCGCGAGGGGCTCACCGAATGCGTGGGTGATGAGGCGCTCTGCGAACGCGCCTTGACCTGCGCCACACGGGAGCTCTGGGGCCGCATGTACGCAGCCTGTCTGGGCGTCCTCGAAGCCACCACCCTGGCCGATCTGGTGCAGCGCAGCGAGGCCTTGACCGGTGAGGCGTGCCTGGCCGCGCCGTCGGGCGCAAGGGGCGCGCAGACGACTGGGACGACCGTGGGAGGGCAAGATGGTCAACGCTGATGCCTTTCCG
>JAFGLK010000550.1 GCA_016928125.1 Anaerolineae bacterium | reverse complement strand
TACCGCGTACTGGCGAAACGCCCCAGTACCCTCTTGCATGAGCTGCGCGACGTTGTAACGCATGACGCCCCCACAGGCAGACAAAATGTTAAGGCTACCCGTCACATGCTAGCGAGCATGTCAGCTTGATTATACGCACGGGCATATATTGTGTCAAGAAAACGATGCCCGATGCCCGATACCGTCTTGCTTCGGTCGGATTATCATTTGGGTTGACACGATACCCGATCTCGCAAGGCTGAGCGTACATAAAGAAGAACCGCAGGCCCCAGGCTCTATGCGCTATATGTCGTCCTGCGGCTCGACATTGTACCACAGGCTGTCTCAGCGCAAAAACAGGCGATTCCGTCGTTGCGAGGCCGCTATCGCCTCACCACACGCATCTTGTAGGGCTCAAGCATGAGGGGCCCAGAATCTACGCGAAATGCACAACGAGCCGATTGGAGCAAAATAAAGAATCTCTAAATCCTATTGAACGCTCACAGGCCTATTTCAGATTATCATAAAGAATTTGACTCTCATCCGCTGCATGTCTATGAATTGCCGCATGTTGACCGAGTCGCTATAATAGGCTTTATCTGAGTCAAGCGCGGTGCTGCAAGCGCAGGTCAAGGTGCCTTCTAGACCCCCCGCAAAGTGCGGGGGTTACCTTTGGATCGAGTCCACAGGCAGCCCATTTCCCGAGGAGCGAATAGCGTATGCTGCGACCCTATCGAACGTTCACCGTTACACCCTCTTTGCCCCCGCAACTGAGACCCTTGCGCGATCTGGCCTACAATCTCTGGTGGACCTGGAATCTGGATGCGGTAGATCTCTTCCGCCGCCTGGATCGCGATCTGTGGGAGGAGGCTGATCACAATCCCGTGCTCATGCTGGGCAAGGTCGCACAGGCGCGGTTGAACGACAGCGCTCATGACGATGGCTTTGTGGCGCAGATGATGCGCGTCTATCAGAATTTCAACCACTATATGAGTCGCAACGATACCTGGTTCCAGATTCACTATCCTGACCTGATGAATCATCAGATTGCCTATTTCTCGGCCGAGTTCGGCCTGACTGAGTGCATGGCCATGTATTCAGGCGGCCTGGGCGTGCTGGCCGGCGACCACCTCAAGGCAGCCAGCGACATGGGGCTGCCGATGGTCGGCGTCAGCCTTCTCTATCAACAAGGCTATTTCCGACAATATCTCAATGCCGATGGTTGGCAGCAAGAATCCTATCCTTTGCTCGATCTGTACAACCTGCCGATCCAGCTCGAACACGATAGCCTTGGCAAACCCGTGACGGTGGGGGTGGCATTCCCAGGCCGCGAGATCATGGCCCAGGTGTGGCGCGCCCAAGTGGGGCGCACGCCGATCTATTTTCTCGATACAAATATCCCGGCTAACCGCCCTGAGGATCGCAATATCACCGGCCAGCTCTACGGAGGCGATGAGGAACTGCGCATTCAGCAGGAGCTGGTGCTTGGCGTGGGGGGCTTGCGCGCGTTGAGCGCCTTGGGCATCGACCCCACCGTCTGCCATATGAATGACGGCCATCCCGCATTTCTGGCCCTCGAGCGCATCCGCAGGACGATGCGGGAACGTGGGTTCTCCTTCGAGGAAGCCCTTGAGCTGACTTCGGCAGGCAACGTGTTTACAACCCACACGCCTGTCCCGGCCGGGATCGATCGCTTTTCCACCTATCTTCTCGATCGCTATCTGTCAAACTACTATGATGAGCTCGAGTTGGGGCGAGAGGGCTTTCTGGCCCTCGGCAGGCCCATCAACGCCAGCTTCGGAGACGTGTTCTCCATGGCGGTGCTGGCCCTGCGCCTCTCATCCACAGCCAATGGCGTCAGCGAATTCCATGGCCAGGTCGCCAGGGCCATGTGGCGCGATCTATGGCCCGGCACGCCGGCCCAAGAGGTGCCGATCACCTCGGTGACGAACGGTGTGCATATGGCCTCTTGGATGTCTCATGACATGGTGAATCTGCTTTTGCGTTATCTGGGCCCGCGCTGGGCAGAGCGTCCTGAGGATCTGGACCTTTGGGAGCGTGCGGACCGTATCCCGGATGAGGAACTCTGGCGTAGCCACGAGCGCCGACGCGAGCGCCTTGTGGCCGTGGCCCGAGACAGGCTGGCCCGCCAGTTTGAACGTCGCGGCGAGACGCCTCGCGGGTTGGCCGAGGCGACCGAGGTGTTGAATCCCGAAGCCCTCACCATCGGGTTTGCCCGCCGGTTCGCCACATACAAGCGCGCTCTGCTTCTTTTTCGCGATCCTGATCGCCTCTCGCGCATTCTCAACGATCCTGATATGCCCGTGCAGATCCTCTATGCCGGCAAAGCGCATCCGCGCGATAATCCCGGCAAGGAGTTCATCCGCCAGATCGTTCACCTCACCCGTCGCGAAGACATCCGCCGCCATGTGATCTTTTTAGAAGACTATGACATGTCGCTGGCGCGCTATCTCGTACAGGGGGTGGACGTCTGGCTCAATACGCCTCGAGTAGGGTTGGAGGCCAGCGGCACCAGCGGGATGAAAGCGGCCGGCAACGGCGTGCTCAACCTGAGCACGCTCGACGGGTGGTGGCGCGAGGGCTACAGCCCTTCCGTGGGCTGGCGAATCGGCAGCGGCGAATCGTACGAGGATGACGCGTATGGCGACGAGATCGAAGCCCAGGCGCTCTACGACTTGCTGGAAAAGGATGTGATCCCGCTCTTCTATCGACGCGGCAGCGACGGCCTGCCGCGCGAATGGATCGCCAAGATGAAGGGGGCGATCCGGCAGATTGCGCCCTACTTTAACACGCATCGCATGGTGCAAGAGTACGCCGAGCGTATCTATGTGCCCGCGACGACGCGCTACACGAGGCTCCAAGCCGACGATGCCCACGAGGGTCGCGATCTCGCCGCCTGGCTCCAGCGTGTGCGAAAGTATTGGGGTCAGGTTCGCATCGTGGATGTAGAGGGCAGTCTGAATGAGGGCGGCAGCGTCGGCGATGAGGTTCGCGTCACGGCCAGGATCGATCTGGGCGAATTGTCCGCAGAAGATGTGATGGTACGGGTCTACTACGGTCCGATCGACACGGAGGGGGGCATCAGCGAGTATCAGGTGGCGCCGATGCACGCCTCAGCTCTCCGTCCCGCCTCTGAGGAAGGACGGAAGGGGCCTGGTGAGCCGACCTTTGTGGGCACGCTGGTCTGCAAATCCAGCGGTCGGCTGGGTTACACGGTGCGGGTGACACCTCACCACGCCAGTCTCGCAACCACCGGCGTGCCCGGGCTCTCGCTCTGGGCGAGCTAGGCTGTCGGGCCGCGCCCGATACCGCCCTGGCCGAGCTCTGCAGAGACCAGCGTTCAGGATGCGCTAGTTGCAGGGTCCGGCCGGGTTGCATTGGCCCATCGCGCGGGCCCCTCTGGCGACACCTTGCTTCCCGTGTGGACATCCTCCTTGGATCAGAGAAACCCCGTTGGGCGAGTGGGCGTGTGGCGGCGTAGCTACCTTGCCGCTATAATGTGCATAACGACTGACAACCTGTGAGATCGCTTTGCATGCACGCATGAGGTATCCGTGGCCTATTCTGCTGACCCGCTTGAATGGCTCACAGCGCAGCTTGGCCTGATCCCAGCCTCGAACGCGGCCGAGTTCTGGTACGAGCGCATGGATTCCCAATCGGGGCGCAGCTTGCCTGTTATCTATGTGGCCTTTGATGGCTCGGTGCGTCCCCATGTCTGCGATCGCGGCGCCATCCTTGATTTCGCGCTGGCGGTCGGCCCGGGGCGCGTGCTCGATTTTGGGCCGGGCGATGGTTGGCCATCGCTCATATTGGCTGAACGGGTAAGCAGCGTCGTGGGTGTGGATGGCAGCCCCCGACGGGTGTCCGTGTGCCAGGAGAACGCGGCCCGTCTAGGCATTGACAATGCGACCTTTGTGCACGTGCCTCCAGGAGAGGCCCTGCCCTTCGCCGAGGGGACCTTTGACGGCGTGACGGCGGCCTCCTCGGTTGAGCAGACGCCCGATCCGCAGGCGACGCTGCGCGAGCTTCAACGCGTGCTCAAGCCAGGTGGACGGCTTCGGCTCCGATACGAGGCATTGGAGCGCTATCGGGATGGCGAGGAGCGGGATGTTGACTGGGGCAACGTGGGGATAGGCCGATCGAGGCTACTCTTGTTCGAGCGGCATATCGACGCTGAGATTGTCCGCCATCTGGGGCTGATCCTGGATCTGCCCCTGGCGGCTGTGAAGGACCGCTTGGGCGGCTACGACTTGCCCGGCTATGCCGAGCTTGTGCCCAGCAGCCTGACATTCCTCCGGCAGCACGTCCATGAGGCGGCCACGTGGACCACTCGCCACCCTGCCTGCTCGACGTGGCTGCGGTGGCTTGGGGAGGTCGGATTCAGCAGCGCCGTGGCCACGGACAGCGGCGAGCGAGCCGCCGGGCGTATCTACGACGCCCTGGATGCGGCGCAGCGCCCTCGGGACAGTGCCAGTGTGGATGCCATGATCGAGCCAGCGGTGCGCGCGGCCCTGGCCCGAGATATGGGCTGCGCTTCCTGGTATGGTTGGTCAGAGCCACCCATCACCGCGATCAAGTAAAGGTATGCCCAATCCCCAGATATCGCTTCGACACCGAAGGACGACCATGCAAGCTATCCAGGCTGTTATCTTTGATTTCGACTATACCCTGGCGGACTCTTCCGAGGGCATCGTGCGCTGTGTCAACTATGCCCTGGCCGAACTCGGTTTCGAGGCGGCCTCGGAGACATCCATCCGGCGTACCATCGGCCTGGCGCTGGACGAGACCTTCCTGGCGTTGACGGGCCAGCGCGATCGCCGGGCCATGGATGCCTTTGCACGGTTGTTCATCGAGCGGGCCGACCAGATCATGGTCGCCCACACGGTGCTCTTGCCCGGCGTGCACGAGGCAGTGGCTCACTTGAGGGCGCTCTACCTTCCGCTGGCCATCGTCTCGACCAAGTTCCGCTATCGCATCGAGACGACTCTGCGGCGCGAGAGCTTGGAAGGCGCTTTCCGCGTCATCGTGGGCGGCGAGGATGTCCGCAAGTTCAAACCTGATCCAGAAGGCCTGATCCTGGCCGCGGGCCAGTTGGGCGCCAAACCGACCGCTACTTGCTATGTGGGCGATAGCCTGACCGACGCCCTGGCGGCGCAGGCCGCTGGCATG
>JAFGLK010000085.1 GCA_016928125.1 Anaerolineae bacterium | reverse complement strand
GATCGTATGCAACCGAATAAAGCCTGGCGTTGTGAGGGCTGCGGGCTGGACCTCAGCCCACGTGAAATGTGCACGAATGGTTGGCAGGATCTGGTTTGCTCGAACTGCGGCAGCCAGCGTTTTGTGAGGCATCAGAGCCGCCTTGAGCGTCTCCGGGCGTTTCTGATCGAATGGAACAAGGTTTGAGGTCCCTCCGAGGCGCTAGGCCCCAGGTAGGGTGCCCATCGGGGTGCGTGCGATCGGTGTGGTCCATCGCGCGCTGGCGCACATGGCGCTGGCATGCTCCGGGCCACACTCCGCTGTTAGTGTATCCACTATAGTGCTGAAAGGAGCATGAGATGAGCTTGCAAGGGAAAAAGGTAGCCGTCTTGGTGGAGGATGTGTACGAGGATCCCGAGTTGTGGTATCCTTATTACAGACTTCAGGAGGCGGGCGCTACGGTCACGCTGGTGGGGCCGGCCGTCAAGACCTACGAGTCGAAGCATGGCTATCCCGCCAAGGCGGACGTAGCGGCCGAGGATGTGCGCGCCGCCGATTTTGACGGCATCGTGATTCCGGGCGGATTTGCGCCCGATCGACTGCGCCGCTACCCTGCCGTGCTCGACCTGGTGCGTGGCATTTTCGAGCAGGGCAAGTTGGTAGCCGCGATCTGTCATGCGGGTTGGGTGCCCATCTCCGCCGGCATCCTCAAGGGCAAGCGAGGCACTTCGGTGAGCGCCATCAAGGATGATATGGTCAACGCGGGGGTGAACTGGGTGGATGAAGCGGTCGTGGTGGACGGCAACCTGGTCACATCGCGCACGCCTGCCGATCTGCCCGTGTTCATGCCGGCGGTGATTGCGGTTCTGGAGGGCTGAACGAGAAGGCCTGCCCACGTCGGATCACAAGGGCGTGGGCAGGCCCCAGTCGATTGAGGGAGGTGGCCAGGATCGACCCCGGTGTATTGGCGTTCGAATGATCATCACATAACAGGAGGCACATGATGGCAAGTCTAGGCGATTATCTGCAGCAAGCCGATTGGAAGAAGGAAAAGCACGTTCCGGCTATGGAGGCCCCAGGCCAGGTCAAGGCTGGGGAAATGTTTGAGGTCAAGGTGAGCCTGGGCAAAGAGGTCGCCCACCCCAACACCACCGAGCATCACATCAGCTACATCACGCTCTACTTTCAGCCGGACGGAGAAAAGTTCACGCATCAGGTGGGCCACTATGAGTTCTCAGCCCATGGTGAGGATGTATCCGGGGCGAACAACGGACCCGTTTACACTAACCATGAAATCGTCACTTCGCTCAAGCTCGGCAAGTCGGGCACGCTGATCGCGGTGGCCTTGTGCAACATCCACGGTTTGTGGGAGAGCAGCCAGGCGGTGGAGGTCCTGAGTTAGCCCCGGCGGACATGCCTGCGCATGTTGGCGCACGGTTAGCACCTGGCGGCCAGAGGGACTCTTCTCTGGCCGCTCTTTTCATGCTGACGACGTTTGACGCTCCCGGGGAAGCACGATACTATCATGCGGTCTGTGACAGCAGGCTGGGGGGGCAGCATGAGCAGCTATGTGGCAGCGATCGATCAAGGGACGACCGGCACCCGTTGTATGCTGTTTGACCGTGGGGGCGCGATCGTCAGCTCGGCCTATGCGGAGCACCGGCAGATCTTTCCCCAGCCGGGGTGGGTCGAACATGATCCGCTCGAGATCTGGCACAACACGCTCGCCGTGCTAGAGCAGGCGGCGGCCCAAGTCCACGCGGCCCCGCGCGAGATCGCGGCCCTGGGCATCACCAACCAGCGCGAGACAACCGTGGCTTGGGATCGGCGTACCGGACAGCCTTACGGCCATGCGGTCGTTTGGCAGTGCATGCGCACCCAGGAGCTCTGTCAGGAGTTGGTGGATCGCGGGCTGGAGCCTCTGGTGCGCCAGCGCACCGGCCTGGTGATCGCGACCTATTTCTCAGGTCCCAAGCTCAGGTGGCTGCTGGATTACGACGCTGACCTGCGCGCGGCCGCAGTGCGCGGTGACGCCCTCTTTGGCACCATCGACAGTTGGCTGATCTGGAACCTGACCGGGGGACCTCAAGGCGGCGCGCATGTGACCGACGTCACCAACGCCTCGCGCACCATGCTCATGGATCTCCAGCGCCTGGATTGGGACCCCGAGCTGTTGCAGACCCTGGACATCCCGCCCGAGATGCTGCCCACGATTCGCCCCTCGAGCGATCGGGATACTTTTGGTGTGACGCAAGCAGAGAATCCTCTCGGTGCGGGCATCCCTGTCTGTGGCGATCTGGGCGATCAACAAGGCGCTCTGGTGGGGCAGGCCTGCTTCCGGCCCGGCGATGCCAAGAACACCTATGGCACGGGCTCCTTTCTATTGATGAATACGGGGCCAGAACCGGTCGCTTCTCCCAGCGGCCTGCTGACCACGGTGGCCTATGGTCTGGAGCCGGGCCGCTGTCACTATGCTCTGGAGGGCTCGATTGCGGTCACCGGCGCGGCGGTGCAGTGGCTGCGCGACAATCTGGGCCTGATCCGCAGCGCTGACGAGACTGAGGCCATCGCGGCCACGGTGCAGGACGCGGGCGGGGCCTATTTCGTACCGGCCTTCTCGGGGCTCTTTGCGCCCCACTGGGATATGTACGCGCGCGGGGCGATCGTGGGGCTGACGCGCTACGTGACCAAGGCCCACCTGGTGCGCGCGACGCTCGAGTCGATCTGTTACCAGTCGCGCGAGGTGGTCGAGGCGATGGAGGCCGACGCCGGGATCGCCCTGAGCGCTCTCAAAGTGGACGGCGGCGCCTCGGCGAACAACCTCCTGATGCAGTTGCAGGCCGATATTCTGGGCAGGCCCGTCGTGCGCCCCACGGTACAAGAGACCACGGCCCTGGGCTCGGCCTATATGGCCGGCCTGGCGACGGGCTTCTGGCGCGATCTGGACGACTTGCAGCGCAACTGGGATATGGATCGCCGCTTTGAGCCGAGCTGGAGCGACGAGCGCCGGGAGCGTAGCTATGCGGGCTGGCGCAAAGCGGTCGAGCGCACCAAGGGTTGGATCGACCTCCCTCAAACGTAAGAGGTCCTGGATAGCGATGCCGACGCAGTACGATATCATCCTCATCGGGGCAGGCGTCGTGGGCAGCTTGATCGCCCGGGCGCTATCGCGCTATGCCTTGCGCGTGCTGTGGCTCGAGAAGGCGGCCGACGTGGGCGACGGCACCACCAAGGCCAACACCGCCATCGTGCACGCCGGCTATGACGCCCAGCCCGGCTCCCTCAAAGCGCAGCTCAATCGGGCGGGCAATGCCATGTTCGACGAGGTCTGCGCCGACCTGGATGTCGAATTCGATCGCTGCGGCACCTACGTGGTGGGCCTGGAGCCCGAGGACGCCCACATACTGGCCGAGCTGTACGCACGCGGGCTTGAGAACGGCATCACGGGCCTGGAGATCATCGACGACGACGAGATGCGCCGTCGGGAGCCCTGCGTCGCGCCGGAGACGATCGGCGCGCTCTATGCGCCCACAGGGGGGATCGTCGATCCCTTTGGGTTGTGCATCGGCGCGGCCGAGAACGCAGTCATGAACGGCGTCGAGCTGCGGCTCGAGACCGAGGCCCTGGGTTTTGTCCGTGAAGGCGCGAGCGTCGTGGGTGTGGTCACGAATCGTGGCACCTACCATGCCCGTTGGACCATCATCGCGGCCGGGCTTTGGGCGGATGACCTGATGCGCAAGGCCAGCCTGGACAGCTTTCACCTGACGCCGCGCAAGGGCGAGTATTTCGTGCTCGACCGGATAGCCGCCGAGACCGTGCACAGCGTGCTCTTTCCCTGCCCCACTCCGATCAGCAAGGGCATCCTGGTAACGCGCACCATTCACGGCAACGTAATGCTGGGCCCCAATGCTCAGCATGTGAGCTCGCGCACCGATGTGGCTACAACCGCTGAAGGGCTCAACGAGGTCATGACGGGTGCGCTCAGGCTCGTCCCGTCGCTGGACTCGAGGCAAATCATCCGCACCTTTGCGGGGCTGCGCGCCAGCGGCGGCGATGGCGATTTCGTCATCTCGATGCCGCCGGAGGCCCGCGGATTGCTGGTGCTGGCCGGGATCGACTCGCCCGGCCTGACCGCCTCGCCGGCCATTGCCGAGCATGTCGTGGAGATGCTCCACGAGGCCGGGCTAGCGCTGCATCCGAAGGCGGACTATGACCCGCAGCGCCGGGCTATCCCACGCTTCAGTCAGCTCACGCGTGCCGAGCAGGAGGCGCTCATTCGCCAAGACTCTCGCTATGGCCGGGTGGTGTGTCGCTGCGAGACAGTGACCGAGGGCGAGATCGTGGCTGCCTGCCACGCGCCCGTCCCGGCCCGCACCTACGATGCGCTCAAGCGGCGCACGCGGGTGGGCACGGGCCGCTGCCAGGGCGCCTTTGATCTCCCCCTGGTGATCGGCATCATGGCGCGCGAGCTGGGCCTGACGCCGCTCGAGATCACCAAGGGCGGTGAGGGTTCCGCTTTCCTGCGCCGGACCACGAAAGACGTACCCCAGGAAGAGGCCGTCTCTTGAGAAGCCTGAGCTGCGACGTGTTGGTGATCGGTGGCGGGCCGGCCGGTCTCGCGGCGGCCTGCGCCGCGCGAGAGGCGGGGGCCCGCCAGGTGCTCATCATCGAGCGCAATCGCGAGTTGGGCGGCATACTGCCCCAGTGCATCCACAACGGCTTTGGCCTGAGCTATTTCGGGGCCGATCTGACCGGCCCCGAGTATGCCGAGCGCTGGATTCGCCAGGCCGAGCAGACCGGCATCCAGGCCCTTCTCGAGACCATGGTGCTCGAGATCGGCCCCGATCTGCGCGCCGTCGCGGTGTCCGGCCAGTTAGGGCTTGTGGCGCTCCAGCCCAAGGCGTTAATCCTTGCCATGGGCTGCCGAGAGCGGCCGCGGGGCGCGCTGGCCATCCCGGGCACGCGCCCGGCTGGGATCTATACGGCGGGCACGGCCCAGCGCCTGGTCAACATCGAGGGCTATATGCCAGGCCGGCGCTTTGTGATCTTGGGCTCAGGCGATATCGGCATGATCATGGCGCGGCGCCTGACGCTCGAAGGCGCGCACGTGGCGGGCATGATCGAGATCCTGCCCTACGTGAGCGGCCTGCGACGCAATTTGGTGCAATGCGTGCGCGATTTCTACATCCCGCTGCACCTCTGCACCACGGTGACGGAGGTCATGGGCCTGGGGCGTGTCGAGGCTGTAGTCACCAGCCAGGTGGATGACCGCTGGCGCCCGATTCCGGGGACGCAGCAGGAGGTCGCCTGCGACGCGCTCCTGCTCTCCGTAGGACTGATCCCAGAGAACGAGCTGTCGCGCATGGCGGGCGTGGCGCTGGATGCGCGCACCGGCGGTCCCTACGTGGACGATCGCCTGGCCACCAGCGCGCCGGGCATCTACGCGGCCGGCAACGTCCTTCACGTGTACGACCTGGTGGATGAGGTCACGCGCAGCGCCCTGTTGGCCGGACGCCAGGCAGCCGACTATGCCCGCCATGGGTCGCGCCCGGGCGACGATCGGCGCATCGCCGTGACCGCGGGCCACAATGTGCGCCACGTGATCCCACAACATGTGCGGTGCCGGGCTTGGACGGATGGGGAGGTCAAGCTCGAGTTTCGGGTGCGCGAGCCGGTGGAGGAGGCGCTGCGGGCCGAGGTCGTGGTGGACGATGAGGTCGTCCTCTCCCAACGATTCCGCTACGCGCGCCCGTCCGAGATGCTCGTCATCGAGATCGATCCCCGCGAACTTTCTGCGCGACAGCGGGGGCATCTTGCCGAGGCCCCTGAATGGGTCGTGCGCATGACGGCTCCTGCTCCCTGAGCCCAGGCCGGACTCAACCCTTGGACCTTGAGGAGAAGCGATGCCCGAGATACGCGAGTTCATCTGTGTGACCTGCCCTGTGGGGTGCAGCATCCAGGCCACGGTAGAAGACGATCAATTGATCGCCGTCGAGGGCCAGGCCTGCAAGCGGGGCATCGCTTTCGTACAGGAGGAGTTGAGCGCCCCCAAGCGCACGCTCACCACGACGGTGCGCGTGGAGGGCGGCGCGCTGCCGCTGGTGCCAGTGCGATCGACGGAGCCGCTGCCCAAGGCCGCTCTCTTCGACGTGGCGGACCTATTGCGCGAGATCGTGCTCGAGGCGCCGGTGCAAGCTGGCCAGGTGGTGCTTCCTGATGTGCTCGGAACCGGTGTGGACATGGTTACATCACGCGCGCTCCCCCGTGAGGCACCGTGATGCGCCTGGGCCTGGGAGTGTGCGCGCGGGCTCAGAACGACCAGATCTGGCGGCTTGTCAACGTCTCGCGCCCGCTAGCCTGGCGTGGCCGCCGACGGGGCGTCACCCGCTTGGGATTGCGCCGGCCCGAGGTTCGTATGCGGCCCGATCGGGTGCTGCCGGGCCGGATGTTCGCATCCAGCGCTGTGATCATGACCAAAGCAAGCGCGATCAATAACAGGATAATCACCACAACCTCCTAGAACTTTTGTTCTATTCCATGATAGCACAAATGTTCTAATCGCGCAAGTCTCTCCGGGCTTTTTTGAAGGATCTCGGTTCGATGCGCGCCCTCCCAGAGAGTCCCCATCCTGCAGCCGATGTGGGAAGCGATATGCGCCGTCCAGCCCAGAAACCACCGTTCGGTGGGGATCTGCGACGAGAGAATCTCCAAAAAAAAAGCGCGCGCAAGCTTGACAGAGCGCGCCATTCGTGCTAAGATGACGCTAACTTTATACGGGAACGACTGCGACCAGGAAGAGTACGTTGCGTGGCGGGGTTCAGAGAGTCGGCGTGGGGTGTGAAGCCGATACCGACGGCGCAACCGAATGGGCCTGTGAGTTGTGCGTCGAAAGAGTTGCGCCCGATTGGCAGCTCGAGTAGTGCGCACCGGCAACGCTCCGTTATCAGAGCGCGAGGTATCGGGCACGTCGCCAGGATGGTTGACAAGCTCCGTATCTGCTGAGAGAGGTTGGCTCGTGCAAATGAAGAACCCGTCTCTGGACGGGTTTCTCTTTTTTCACGGCACCTAAGGCGGGTGGCACCGCGGGGGATCCTGTCGACCCCTCGTCCCGCTGCACCGCTCACCGGATGGTGAGCACACGGCAGCGCGACGAGGGGCTTTTTTTGCATTTGGCGATCAAGATGCCAGGAGGTGCTGTATGGCGGTAACAGAGCAGGTCCAGACCACACTGGAGACATTGTACCCCATGGTGAGAGAATTGTCGGCCGATGTGGACACCCCTATCTCGGTCTACCTGAAGCTGCGCGGGCTGGGTCCATCCTTTCTGCTGGAGAGCGTCGAGGGCGGCGAACACCTGGCGCGCTATTCTTTTATTGGCACCCAGCCGCGCGCGATCATCAAGTCGTATCGCGACCGCATCGTGTATGAGAGCGAGGGCCAATGGGAGGAGTTTGGCTCTGAGCGGGGCGATGTGCTGGACGTCCTGCGCAGCCACCTACCACGCTACGAAGCAGGGCCTCTCAGCGGCCTGCCGCGCTTCACAGGAGGGGCCGTCGGATACATGGGCTATGATCTGGTTCGCGCATTTGAGCGCCTGCCCGATGGCCCGCCCGATACCCGCGATCTGCCCGAAACGCTCTTTATGATCTGCGACCGTCTGGTGGTCTATGATCATGTGAAACATCGTTTGTTGGTCATCGCCCACTCTCGCTCGGATCCTGCCTCGGTCGACGAGGCCAGAGCGGCTCTGGATGAGATGGTGGCGCGTCTGCGCCGTCCGTTGCCCTCGCCATCGCCCGCTCAACCCAGAACGAACGGAAGCGACTCGGACGAATTCGAGTCGCGCTTCAGCCGTGAGGCCTATGAGGCCGCGGTCAGCAAGACCAGGGAATACATCGCTGCGGGCGACATCTTTCAGGCTGTCATCTCGCGCTGCATCAGCCGACAGACCAAGGCTCGTCCCTTTGACATCTATCGCACGCTCCGCCAGGTGAACCCCTCGCCATACATGTTCTACTTGGAGCTACCCGATGGCCTACGCTTGGTGGGCTCGTCGCCCGAGGTGTTGGTGCGCGTGGAGGATGGGGTGGTGGAAAGTCGACCTCTGGCCGGCACTCGCCCCCGCGGCGCGACGCCGGAGGAGGACGAGAGGCTGGCTGACGACCTGTTGGCTGATCCTAAAGAGCGGGCTGAGCATGTCATGCTGGTCGATCTGGCGCGCAACGATCTGGGGCGCGTCTGCCGCTTTGGCACCGTGACGACGCCGGTCATGATGGATATCGAGCGTTACTCGCACGTGATGCACATCGTCTCGGACGTGCGTGGCGAGCTGGCGCCGAACAAGGATGCCTTTGATGTCCTGCGAGCCTGCTTCCCCGCCGGGACGGTGTCTGGGGCCCCCAAAGTGAGAGCGATGGAGATCATCGACGAGCTCGAGCCAGAGCGCCGTGGCCCTTATGCGGGGGCAGCCGGCTACTTCGGCTTCTCGGGCAACATGGACACCTGCATCGCCATCCGCACCATCGTAATCAAGGGAGATCGAGTCTATCTGCAAGCGGGCGCCGGCATCGTGGCGGATTCGGACCCAAGCCGCGAGTTCGAGGAGACGGAGAACAAGCTTAGGGCGCTCTCTCAGGCCATCGAACTGGCAGAGCGCGCTAGCCAGAACGGAGGCGATCTACCATGATTATCGTCATCGACAACTATGATTCCTTTACCTACAACTTGGTCCAGTATCTGGGCGAACTGGGCGCCGAGCCATGGGTCTTCCGGAACGATCGCGTCACCGTGGGCGAACTGGTGAGCATGCAACCCTCGCACATCGTCATCTCGCCCGGCCCAGGCAGGCCCGAAAAAGATGCGGGTATCACCAACCAGGTCATCCGGCGCTTCCATGGCAAGGTGCCCATTCTGGGTGTCTGCCTGGGGCACCAGTGCATCGCGCACGTGTTCGGCGCCAAGGTGGAGCGGGCGCCCCGGCTGATGCATGGTAAGGTGTCGCGCATCACGCACCAAGGGGGGCAGCTCTTTGCAGGCATTCCCACCCGCTTTGAGGCCACGCGCTATCACAGCCTGATCGTGGAGGAGCCTCTTCCGGAGGAGCTCCAGGTGCTGGCGCGTACAGAACAAGATGAGATCATGGCCGTCCGCCACCGCGACGCGGCCACCTTTGGGATCCAGTTTCACCCCGAGTCGATTCTCACGCCCCACGGCAAGCGCCTGCTCCAGAACTTTATCTCCCTTGGAGATGCCGAGCTGGCCAAGGAGCCAACCAGCGAGGGCGCAGGCGCACTCTCCGAGATCACGCTGCAGGAGGCCATTGAGCGCGCGCTGGCGCAGGATCATCTGTCCGATCTGGAGGCAGAGGCGGTCATGCGGCGCATCATGGACGGAGAGGCCACACCAGCCCAGATTGGGGCCTATCTGGCCGCCCTGCGCGCCAAAGGCGAGACGGTGGGCGAGATCACGGGATTTGCGCGCGCCATGCGTCAACATGCTGTGGCCATTCGCCCCACCCGCAAGCCGTTGATCGACACCTGCGGCACTGGAGGGGACGGCGCGCACACCTTCAACATCTCGACCACCGCCGCTTTGGTGGTCGCTGCTGCAGGCGTGGCCGTGGCCAAGCATGGCAATCGCTCGGTCTCCAGTCGCTCTGGAAGCGCCGATGTGCTCAAGGCGCTGGGCGTCAATCTCGAGCTCGAGCCCGAGGATGTGGCGCGCTGCATCGACGAGGTGGGCTTTGGGTTCCTGTTCGCACCCCTGCTCCATCCGGCCATGAGGCACGCCATCGGTCCACGCCGCGAGATGGGCGTTCGAACGGTGTTCAACATTCTCGGCCCCCTCACCAATCCCGCCGGCGCCTCGCGACAGCTCATCGGCGTCTACGATCACAATCTGGTCGAGCCGCTGGCCCACGTGCTCGCTGAGCTGGGCTCAGAGGCGGCCTATGTGGTCAGCAGCGCCGATGGGCTCGACGAGCTCTCCACCGGCGGACCCAACTATATCGCCCAACTACGAGACGGCCAGGTGCGCTGCTTCACCTTCGATGCCACGAGGTATGGCCTGCCCCGCTGCCCTGTGTCGGCCCTGCGCGGTGGCGATGCCACCGAGAATGCGCGCATCACCCGGACGGTGTTGGCGGGTACCAAGGGACCCTACCGCGATGCCGTGGTGCTCAACGCGGGCATGGCCTTGGTCGCGGCCGACGTAGCCGCTGGCCCCGAGGAGGGCTTGGCGATGGCGGCCGACGTGATCGACAGTGGTCGCGCGGGACAACTCCTCGATCGGCTCATCGTTTTCACCCAGGGGGCGGCATGATCCTGGACGACATTGTCGCCGACACGCGCCTGCTGGTGAGCCGACGCAAGGCCGAACACCCGGAGGCTCTGCTGCGGGAGCGTGCCGTGGGGCAGGCGCCGCCTCTCGATCTGTGCCGCCACCTGAGCCAGCCAAGGGTTTCGATCATTGCGGAGGTGAAACGGGCTTCGCCCTCGAAAGGTGTCCTCAACCTGGAGCTCGAGCCTTCCCAGCAGGCCCAGGTCTATGCACGAGCCGGCGCAGAGGCGATCTCGGTCCTCACCGAGCCAACGCGCTTCAGGGGACGTCTTGAGGATCTGAGCGCCGCGCGGGAGGGCCTGGCGGCCCTGCCTGCCCAACGTCCCCTGCTGCGCAAGGACTTTGTCGTCGATCCCTACCAACTGGTGGAGGCACGAGCCTGGGGCGCCGACGCGGTGCTGCTGATCGTGGCCGCACTGGACGATGCCGCCTTGTCGGAGCTCATGGCGGGCGCGCTGGCCTTGGGCATGACGCCACTGGTAGAGGTGCATAATGAAGCAGAGTTGGCGAGGGCGCTGGCCATCGATCCACCCTTGATTGGCATCAACAATCGCAATCTACGCGATTTCACCGTGGATCTGAGTACCACACAGCGCTTGCGGAGCGCGATCCCTCAGGGGGTTCTGGTCGTGTCGGAGAGCGGCATCCATCAGCCCGAGCAGATGCGCCTTCTGGCCCAGATGGGCGTGGACGCGGCGCTGATCGGCGAGGCGCTGGTCACCGCTAGCGATCCAGCCGCCAAGCTCCGCGAACTGAAGGAGGCCGGACGATGACGGCCATCAAGATCTGCGGGCTCACCAACCTGGAAGACGCCCGTTGGGCAGCCCGGTGCGGCGCGGATCTCCTCGGGTTCATCTTTGTGTCTGGCAGCCCCCGCTATGTGGCGCCCGAGGCTGCGGCACTGCTGACGCAGACCTTGCGGGCCGAGGGTGTGCGGGCGCAGTTGGTGGGCGTCTTTGCTGATGAATCGGCCGAGAAGGTTCGAGCGATCGCTACCGCCTGTGCGCTCGATCTGGTACAGCTTCACGGACACGAGTCCCCCGCCTATGCGGCCCGGCTTGGGCGGCCCTATCTCCTGGCGCGCCGCGTGGGCGATACTCTCTCGTGGGAAGATCTGGCGCGGTATGCGGCCTGGGGCTATCTCTTGGACACCTACGACGCAGGCAAACTCGGAGGAACGGGCCAGACCTGGGATTGGCGCATCTTGGGCGCTGCCGATCGTAAGCTGCCCGCTCGGCTGATCATCGCAGGTGGGTTGACGCCCGAGAACGTGGCGCAGGCGGTGCGCCAGGTCCACCCTTGGGGCGTGGACGTGGCGTCCGGCGTTGAGGCCCGTCCGGGCATCAAGGATCCTGCCAAGGTCGAGCGTTTCATCCAATCGGTACGGGAGGCAGAGACGAGATCATGACGAGGACATCCGCTTTGTCCATTCGCGAAGCGACGCAACCTGATGAGCGAGGCTATTTTGGCCCCTTTGGCGGACGCTATGTGCCTGAGACCCTGATCGCGCCCCTGATAGAGCTTGAGGCAGCCTACACTGCGGCACGCGACGAGGCTGCCTTTGGCCAGACGCTCGCCCAACTGCTTGGCGACTATGCCGGGCGACCGACGCCGCTGACCTACGCCAAGCGCCTGAGCGCGCTGTGTGGCGGAGCGCAGATTTGGCTCAAACGCGAGGATCTGGCGCATACGGGAGCACACAAGATCAACAATGCCCTTGGGCAGGCGCTTCTGGCGCAACGCATGGGCAAGCGCCGCCTCGTGGCCGAGACCGGCGCCGGCCAGCATGGCGTGGCGACGGCCACCGCCGCCGCGTTGCTCGGATGCGAGTGCGTGGTGTACATGGGCGTGGAGGATATGCGCCGCCAGGCCCCCAACGTGCAGCGCATGCGGCTGCTGGGCGCGGAGGTGCGTCCCGTGGATGCGGGCAGCCGTACTCTGAAGGATGCCATCAGCGAGGCCCTGCGCGACTGGGCGCTCAACCTGCGAGACACCCACTATCTGCTCGGCTCGGCGCTGGGGCCGCACCCCTATCCCATGATGGTGCGCGACTTTCAGAGCGTGATCGGGCGGGAGGCGCGCGCTCAGGCGCTGGCCAAGCTGGGTGCCCTGCCCGACGTGCTCGTCGCCTGCGTGGGCGGAGGCTCGAACGCCATCGGTCTCTTCTATCCCTTCTTGGGCGACGAGATCGACATGGTTGGCGTGGAGGCTGGCGGCGAGGGGATTGCCTCCGGACGCCATGCCGCTCGCTTTGCCGATCCTCAAAGAGGGCGCCTCGGCGTCCTGCATGGGGTCAGAAGCTATGTGCTGCAGGACGCGGACGGCCAGATCGCACAGACCCACTCCGTCTCTGCGGGACTCGATTACGCCTCGGTAGGCCCCGAACATGCCTACTTGCGCGCGCTGGGCAAGGCACGCTATACGATCGCCACAGATGCCGAGGCCCTGGAAGCGTTCCAGGCGTTGGCGCGCTACGAGGGCATTTTGCCTGCCCTTGAGTCATCCCATGCCGTGGCCAAGGCCATGGAGATGGCCAGGTCGATGTCGGCGGAGCAGACGATCCTGGTCAACCTGTCGGGACGCGGCGACAAGGACCTTGACACGGTCATCGCTCGCCTCGAAGGCGCATGCCTGGGAGGTGAGCCAGCATGAAACTGGAGCGCAACGGTCGCGTGTCTCTTGGGCAGGCGTTCGGTCGCGCCCGTGACGAGGGGCGCTGCGCCCTGATCGCCTACCTGACGGCCGGCTATCCCGATCCAGAGCGGAGCCCGGCCCTGTTCACCGCCCTGCAGGCCGGCGGTGCGGACGTGATCGAGATGGGCGTGCCGTTCTCCGACCCGGTAGCCGATGGCCCCACGATCCAGGCCGCGAGCCAGGCCGCGCTGGAGGCCGGAATGACCCCTCGACGGTGCCTTGAGCTCGTGGGGCAACTGCGCAGTCAGGGCGTGACGCTACCCATCGTGCTCATGGGCTACTACAATCCGATCTTCAGTTACGGCTTGGAGCGATACGTGGCCGACTGTGCCCAAATGGGCGCCGATGGCCTGATCGTGCCCGACCTCCCTCCAGAGGAGGCTCAGCCGCTCCAGGATGCCTGCGGGCAACATCAACTGGCTCTAATTTTCCTGGTGGCTCCAACCACTGCAGAGGGGCGTCTCGTTGAGATCGCTCGCATGACGCAGGGGTTTCTCTACGTTGTATCGCGACTGGGCACAACGGGCGCCAGCCTGGCGATGGACGAGGAGCTAGAAAGGCGACTGGCGTTGGCCCGCGTGCAGGCCCATACCCCTGTGGCGGTCGGATTTGGGGTCTCGCGTCCCGAGGAGGCCCAAGCCCTGGCGCCGCACGCCGACGGCGTCATCGTGGGGAGCGCCATCGTACGGCGGGCGACCGAGGGGCCAGAGAGCTTGGCCGCCTATGTGCGTACCCTACGGGCCGCTCTCACACGCTGAGCCTGGGCCTTGCGCCCGCCTGCTCGTTGCGGCCAGGTATGGCCCCTAACCGATTTTGCATGGTCTGATAGAGCCCCTTGCGGCGCCCAGCGGCTCCCGGAGCCTTGGCACCCCATCACGACGGCTTGCTGGCGACCTCTTCAACCTACCGACATGCGGTCCTGTGGCCATGCCAAGGGTTCGCCGGCGTACGATGATCGTCCCGAGACGTGCGGGGCAGAGGATTGCCAGATGGCTGCTTCTTGTGTAGAATCCGATCGCTCCGATGGGCGTGCTCCAGGCCCAATCTGAGCCGAAACCTTCGCTTTCTGCTGCAATGCGTGCAGATCCCATCGTAGCCTGAGCAAGTCGTCGCAAGGAGGTGGGCCCGTGACAAAGACGCGCTTCCGGCTGGCAGAGATATCTGGAATCCCGATTCGTATCGATGCAAGCTGGCTTTTGATCTTCATCTGGGTTACGTGGAGTTTGGCCGGGAACTATTTTCCCAGACGCTATCCCTCATGGTCGACGGCCTTGACTTGGACGCTGGGGGTCGTGACCAGCTTGCTCTTCTTCTGCTCGGTGTTGCTGCACGAACTGGGCCATGCCTTGGTGGCCCGCAAGAATGGGATCCCGGTCAAGGACATCACTCTGTTCATCTTTGGCGGGGCAGCGCAGATATCGGAGGAGCCAAGCAATCCCGCCCGAGAGTTTCGCATGGCCATTGTGGGTCCCCTGGTGAGTCTGGCCCTGAGCGGAGCCTTTGCCGGGATCCATCTGCTGACCCGTGGATCCAGCCAGCCCGTTGCGGCCCTGAGCTTTTTCCTCGCCTATATCAATCTCAGCCTGGGGCTGTTCAACCTCATACCTGGTTTCCCTCTAGATGGGGGGCGTGTGCTGAGGGCGCTTCTGTGGAGCCTGCGTCGCGATCTTGCCTGGGCCACCCGTTGGGCTTCGCGCATGGGCCAGATCGTGGCCTATCTCTTTGTGGCTCTGGGCATCATGCGTGCCTTCACTGGCACCTGGGTGGATGGTGTCTGGCTGGCGATGATTGGCCTCTTTCTCGATAACGCCGCGCGAACTCAATATCGGCAGCTCACCTTGCGCAACCTGCTCGAAGGCTACACTGTTCGCGATATCATGAGTCTTGAGTGCAGCCTGATCCCACCTCAGCTGACTCTAGATGTGTTCGTTGAGCAGTACCTCCTGACGCGCGCCCGCCGCTGCTATGCGGTAGGCCAGGGCGACACGATCATGGGTTTGCTCACCGTCCACAATGTCAGCTCGGTGGCCAAGGTGGACTGGCCCTTTACCCGGGTCGTGGATGTGCTCACCCCACTCGACCGACTGCGCACCGTCAGCCCAGAGACGCCCCTGTGGAACGCGTTACAGCACATGACCGCTGATGGCGTCAACCAGCTCCCCGTGGTGGTCGATGATCGCTTGGAGGGCATGATTACGCGAGAGGATGTCATTACG
>JAFGLK010000549.1 GCA_016928125.1 Anaerolineae bacterium | reverse complement strand
TCCACATTCATCTCGTGCCAGGGGATCTCGTTGACCCAGATCAGCGGCTTGACGCGCTCCAGGCGATTCAGCCGCCGCCACATATCCGCGCGTTGCGCCTGAACGGGCAGAGCCGCGATCTGAGCCCGCTCATCCGCAAGACGCCGAAGTACATCACGGTCTCGTGTTGGGATGGGCTGCATGGGACGGCCACCTCCTGGGCCAAGAGCATCCAGGCAAGCGACGGCGCGCACGACAGTATGCACCAGCTGTGCGATGCTGACCAATGGCGGCCCCAGGGCGCCCAAGCACCCCGACGGCGCTGCGAACAGTCGCGTGCGATGGTCGCGTATTCTTGCCAACGATCAGCAGAGCGAGTATAATAGGAGCAGATGAGTTGAGATCAAAAGCGATGACGGAGACGAGTAGATCGTTCAAGGCGTCCAGAGAGCCCGGATGAGGTGTGAGCCGGGCACGTCGGAGATGATCGAAAATCCCTCCCGAGCTGACAACCGAACGGCGCATGATCGCCCAAGTAGGCTTGTCCGGAGTTGTCCTCCGTTACAGGGACGCGCTTATCGGGGCAACGCGATGCAGTGCGGCCCCCGTAGGCGGAGAGCGGACGACCATGTCAATTGGGGTGGTACCGCGGGAGATGCGCTAGCAGGCGGAGACGCCCAGCGCCGCTCTCGTCCCCTGTGGGGATGAGAGCTTTTTTGTTTGCTCAGCAGGTGAGCTTGGATTGCTGGTGGCACGAGGAGGATCGCTATGCCATTTCGAGATGTGCCGGCAACGGCCGATTTCGTCGCCCAAGAGCGCGATGTGCTCTCGTTCTGGGAGGAGACCCAGGCATTTGACACATTGCGCCAGCTGCGCCGGGGACACCCGCGTTGGTCCTTCATCGATGGCCCAATCACTGCGAACAACCCAATGGGCGTGCATCATGGCTGGGGCCGCACCTACAAGGATCTCTTCCACCGCTTCTGGGTGATGCGTGGGCGCGAGACGCGCTACCAGAATGGCTTTGATTGCCAGGGCCTGTGGGTCGAGGTGGAGGTAGAAAAGGCCGAGGGCTTTGAGTCCAAGAAGGACATCGAGGACTATGGCCTGGCGCGCTTTGTGCTCAAATGCAAAGAACGCGTGCTGCGTCAGGCCGCGATACAGACCCGCCAGTCAAAGCGGCTGGGTTACTGGATGGACTGGAACGACCCCGAGCGGCTCGAGTGGCTGGCCGACAAGCTGAGCGAGGATCCGCTGGAGGTGATCACCGTGCCAGGGCCGCATGGACCGGTCACCGACACGGTGGAGCAGATTGTAGGTCGGCTGGGCATGGCCGAACTGGGCGGGAGCTATTTCACGTTCTCGAACGAGAACAACTATATGATCTGGGCCTTTCTCAAGCGTTGCTGGGAGCGCGGCTGGCTCTACCGGGGCGCCGACGTGATGCCCTGGTGTCCCCGCTGTGCCACCGGCATCAGTCAGCATGAGATCGTGACCGACGGCTATGCCGAACTCACCCACCCCTCGGTGACGCTGCGCTTCCCACTGCGCGGCCGAGACAGGGAATCGCTTCTGGTGTGGACCACCACGCCCTGGACCTTGAGCAGCAACGTGGCCGCCGCCGTCGGTTCGGAGCTGATCTATGTCAAAGTGCGCCAGGACGACGAGTATCTCTATCTCTCCAAGGGCACGCTCCACATGCTATCTGGTGATTACGAACTGGTGGAAGAGCTGAGCGGCGCCGATATGGAGGGGTGGACGTATGACGGCCCCTTTGACGACTTGGAGGCCGCCCAGATGCCCGGCGGCTACACGGAGATCGCCGAGGCAGCCAGCCACTCGGAGCTATCGCCGGCGGAGGCCCACCGGGTGATCCTCTGGGATGAGGTGGGCGAGGAAGAAGGTACCGGCATTGTCCACATCGCCCCGGGCTGTGGCGCCGAGGACTTTCAATTGGGCCAAGCGCATGGCCTACCGTTGATGGCCCCGCTCAACGAAGAGGGCCATTTTGTGGATCACTTTGGCTGGCTCAGTGGCCGCCACGTGAGCGAGGTGGCCCAGCCCATCTTTGAGGCCCTGGCCGCCAAGGGCCTGCTCTACCATGTGCGCGACTATACCCACCGCTACCCCATCTGCTGGCGCTGCAAGACCGAACTGGTCTTCCGCCTCGTGGACGAATGGTTCATCAGCATGGACGAGCTGCGTTACCAGATGATGGACATCACGCGGCAGATCCGCTGGATCCCCGCTTTCGGACTTGAGCGCGAGCTGGATTGGCTGCGCAACATGCACGATTGGATGATCAGTAAGAAGCGTTACTGGGGCCTGGCGCTTCCTTTCTGGGTCTGTGATACGTGCGGACACGTGGAGGTGATTGGCGACGACCTGGAGCTCAAGGCGCGGGCCACCGAGGGCTATGAGGTGTTTGCTGGGCACACGCCGCATCGGCCATACATCGACGCCGTCAAGATCGCCTGCCCCCAGTGTGGCGGAACGGCCACCCGCGTGCCCGATGTGGGCAATCCCTGGCTCGATGCGGGCATCGTGAGTTTCAGCACCTTGCGCTATCGCTCCGATCCGAAATACTGGGAGTATTGGTATCCCGCCGACTGGATCAGCGAGTCATTTCCGGGGCAGTTCCGTAACTGGTTCTACAGCCTGCTGGCGATGGCCACCGTATTGGACAACACCCCGCCCTTCCGGGAGAACTTTTCCTACGCCACGCTGTTGGCCGAGGATGGCTCCCCAATGCACAAGAGCACGGGCAACATGATCGAGTTCAACGAGGCCGCCGACCGCATGGGCGTGGACGTGATGCGCTGGCTCTTTTGTGCGCACAAGCCCGAGAACAACCTGCTCTTTGGCTACGGCCGGGCCGACGAGGTGAGACGCCAGTTCCTCATCCCGCTCTGGAACGTGTACAAATTCCTGGTGACCTATGCGAACCTGGACGGGTGGGAGCCGGTGACGGATGGGGCTTTTGTCCCTGAGCAGCCTGCCGGGCCGACGCCGGAGAGCGACAACCCACTGGATCGCTGGATCCTGGGACGCCTGCACCAGGTGGTGGCGCGTTGCACCGAGGCGCTGGAGAACTCGGACCCGTACGGCGCGACGTTGGCGATCGAGGCCTTTCTCGACGATCTGACCAATTGGTACGTACGTCGCAGCCGACCCCGCTTCTGGAAGAGCGAGCACGATGCCGACAAGGCGACGGCCTATGCCACGCTGTATCACGTCCTCGTCACGCTCTGTCAGCTTCTGGCCCCCATCACACCATTCGTCAGCGAGACGATATACCAGAACCTGGTGCGCGCCGTGCGCTCCGATGCGCACACGAGCATACACCACTGCTACTGGCCCGTGCCAGACGAGGCGGTCGTCGAGGAGCCACTGCTCGAGCAGATGGACCTGGCGCGGCGCATCGCCAGCCTCGGGCGCGGGGCGCGCAGCAGCGCCAACCTCAAGCTGCGCCAGCCCTTGGCCAAGGCCCTCGTCTATGTGGGCGAAGGTCAGGCCAGCCTGGACGACACGCTGACCGAGATCGTGGCCGACGAGCTGAATGTCAAAGAGTTGGCGTTTGTGTCTGACGAGGCCCAGCTGGTGAACTACCGGCTCGTAGCCGATGGGCGCGCGCTGGGGCCCAAGTACGGCGCTCTCTTTCCGAAGATCCGGGCAGCCCTGACCGAGCTGGCGCCTGGCCCGGCCGTTCGTCGACTGCGCGCGGACCTCAACCTGATCTTGTCGATTGACGGCGAGAGGATCGAGCTGACGCCGGAGGAAGTGATCGTCGAGACGCAGCCCCGTGAGGGCCTCGCTGTATCGGCGGACCGCGTGGTCACCGTTGCGGTGGACGCCGTGCTGACCCAGGAACTGGAAGCTGAAGGCCTGGTGCGCGACCTGGTGCGCCACATCCAAACGCTGCGCAAGGATGCCGACTACCAGCTCGATGATCGCATCACGGTGGGCATATTCGGCGCCAGCGGCGAGATCGGTCAGGCAGTGGACACATTCTGCGACTATCTCTGTCACGAGACGCTCTGCGAGCAGCTCGTGCGAGCTGACGATGGCAGATCTTGGGACCTCCGCCGCCAAGTCAAGTTGGCGGGGACACAGATCGAGCTGGCCGTGCGCAGATAGGGCCTGGGCTCACGACAGGCCAGCCTGCCAACCCCAGAGACCAAAACGGGCACCCACCATGGGTGCCCGTTCTCGTTCCATGCAGTACCAGACGAGAGCTACTCGCGTTCGTTGAGCACGCGCCCGTCCGCCATGCGAAAGGTATAGTCGACGAACTCCTGCACCGAGGGATCATGCGAGGTCGAGATGACCGTCACCCCCTCTTCCTTGGAGATGTTCTGAAACAGCTCAAAGATCGAGCGGCCGGTCACACTATCGAGCTCGCCCGTGGGCTCGTCGGCCAGGATCAATCCGGGGCGGTTCACCAGAGCCCTGGCGATGGCCACGCGTTGCTGCTGGCCGCCCGACATCTCCTGCGGGCGGTGTCGCGCCCAGCGAGTGAGGCCCACCAACTCCAGGCACTCCATCACCCGCTGGCGCCGTTCGCGCCGCCCGGCGCCGACCATGCGCATCGGTAGCTCGACGTTCTCAAAGGCGGACATGGTCGGCATCAAGGCAAAAGATTGGAAGACAAAGCCGATCTCGCGCCGGCGCAGCTCGGTCAGTTTGCGATCGGAGAGCTGAGAGATATCCTCGCCAAACAGGATCACGTGCCCCGAGGTGGGATGATCCAGCCCCCCGATGATGTTCATGAGCGTGGTCTTGCCCGAGCCCGATCGGCCCATCAAGGCCACGTATTCGCCCGACTTGACCCGAAAGTTGACCCCGCGCAGGGCGTGCACTTCGATCTGGTCGACCTTGTACACGCGGGTAATGCCACTGCTCTGCACAACGGTCTCTTGAAACTTGGTTGCCACAGCTTCTAACTACCCCCGCAAGTGCTAGCGCCGATTCCGCTTTGGATTGACGAGACCCCTGAGACCACGCGTTGCGTCAGAGAGACGCAGCTTCCAGTCCTTGGGACGCCTCTGCGGCCCCCAAGTCTCCGCTACCTCGGACACGCGCGCCGCCTGAGCGGTCGAGCTATCCAGGCCGACGGCCGGGCGGATCAGAATGCCCTCTTCTGTGAGATCTACTTGGGCACGGTCAGAGATCCCCATCGCTTCCAGATACTCGCGCGGTATCTGCAGGCGCCCAGCATAGTCAAGCACCACGTACTCGTGATAGGCCTCTTGGACTTCCTCCACGGCCCCGATATCGCCACCGCCGTCGTCCCCATCCTCGCCCATTTCAGCGGCGCGCAGGCGACGCACGCGCTCGCTACTGGTCTTGCCGTCGCGAATGGTCACCACGCGGTCCACCTGATCAGAGACCCGTGGATCATGCGTCACCATCACGATGGTCAGGTTGTACGACTCGTTCAGATGCCGGAGCGTGTCCATGATGGTCTGGGCCGTGGCTGTGTCCACCTCGCCGGTGGGCTCGTCCGCCAGCAAGAGCACGGGCTTGTTCGCCAAGGAAACGCCAATGGCCGTTCTCTGCTGCTCGCCGCCCGAGAGCTGCCTGAGGGTATGATGACGACGTTCCCATAGCCCTACAGCATCAAGGAGCTCACGCATCCAGGCCTTGCGCTCTCCAAAGGGCATCCCCGCGACGATCATCGGCAGTTCCACGTTGCCTGACACATCCAGGTAAGGGATCAGGTTTCGCGCTGGTTGCTGCCACACAAAACCCACCTTCTGCCGTCGATAGCGGGTCAGAGCAAAGGAGGAGAGCTTGAGCAGGTCTTGCCCATCTACAATGGTCTTGCCGGCAGAGGGACGGTCCAGCCCCCCAAGGATGTTCATCAAGCTCGATTTGCCGCTACCGCTGGGGCCGATAATGGCCATGAACTCGCCCCGGTCAACCATCAGATCCAGGCCCTGTAGGGCCACGACCTCAAGGTCCTGCACCTTGTAGATCTTGACCAGGCTATCGCAAAGGATCATGGGACCATTGGTTGCCATGCTACACCGCCTCTCCAAGCTTGACCGCCTCAAAAATCTTGAGATGCAGCAGGAACCAGATCATGCTGGCCACGGAGCCGATCAGCATGACTGCGAACACCGCATAGATCTTGAGGATGTCAGCCCACGCAATCAGAACCACGAACGGCGGGATATCGATGAATCTGGCCGAACCCACCTGAAGGAAGGGGATGAACAAATCGCTCACCCAAACGCCCAAGGCCGTGCCCGCGGTGATGCCGGTCGCAATCAGCAGGAGCTGCTCAAAGCCCAGGAACACGATCATCTGCCCCACAGACAGACCGATAGCCCGCAACACGCCAAACTCGATATAGCGACGCCTGAAGGAGATAAAGGCGTGCAGCAAAAAGCCCAGCAGCGTCAGGACCGCCGCCGCCACAAAGCCGACCGAGAGGATGCCAAAGACGCCCGTACGCTCGGGCCGGGCCTGCTCGGCCTCGATCGCCTCTCGGCTCCCGCGCATCGCAATCACCCGGATGTCATAGTCGAGCAGCTGGGATTGAACCTCTTTGGGATCGATATCCGGATCGGTGCGGATCCACACATCGTACGGAAACACGCCGCCCATCTGCTCAAAGACGTACTCGAGGTTGCCGACAAAGAGGTACTCGCTATCGTCTTCCTCAGGATAGTATGTGGGAAAGTACTTGATCAGATCGGCGACGATGAATTCGATCACTTTGCGCTCGCCCCAGACCGAGACCGATAGCTCGACGCGGTCACCCACGTTAAGCGAATAGTCGTACAGGAAATTGGGGCTCACCAAGAGGGCCGAGTTGTCCAAGGCCAGGCGGTTCATCAGCCCACCCAACTGACTGTAGGCAAAGTCGGGCCGGAAAAAGGCCACATTTGGGAACTCGAGGCGATCGATGCCATAGAAACGCCCGGTGGCCGTCGATTTGCCGATGGTAGCCGTGGCCGGATAAGAGCCAACGCGCGTGGCCGCGCGAATGCCCGGCACCTGGAGGTGCTCGGAGACGGGCACGAAGACCCAGCCCCCGTACTCCTCGGCTGCGGTCTCGCTGGCGGCCGCCTCGCCTCCGCCAGAGCCTTCGGCTTCTGGATTCTCGCCAGCCTCCGACAGAAAATAGTCGCCGCCGTAACGATAGTACATGCGATCGCTCAGGCTCTGATCCAGCGTACGCGCCATGGAGGCCGTGAAGGTCGCCAGGCTAAGCGTCAAGATCAGCAGCAACAGCGAACTCGTATACTGGGCCGGCACCCGCGCGAGCTGACGCAGGCCCAGAACCACCGATACCGACTTGACCACCAGACCGCCGGCCCAGGCCAGGAACTCCATCAACAAGGGGAAGAAGCGCACGGCCACAAGCGAGACTGCAATGATCGTCAGGGCCGGCACGAGAAAGAGCAGCGGATCGGAAAAGGGATCCCCGCCGGCTGTGTCCCCCATGAAGTTGATGGTCCCGCGATTCTCGAGGATATAGTAGCCATAGCCTGCGGGAATCAGCAGCAAAAAGTCGAGGAAGAAACGTTGCCACAGAGGCTTTTCCATGGCGCGCGCGCGCTCGCGCTTGTAGGTCACAATCGTCAACCGGGCAGCGCGCATGGCGGGCATCAAGCTTGCGAGAAGGGCGACTGCCACGCCTAGCAAGCCCATGCGAACCGCGCGCGGCGTGATGAGCACGGGCAGGGGCTGCCGTTCGCCAAAACTCAGGAACGACACCGTGTTGCCCATGACAAGCGCCAATTGCTTGCCCAGCAACACCCCCGCCACCAGGCCCACGATGCCGGTCATGACGCCCTCAAGGGCATAGATGCCAATCACCTGAAAGTCGCCCGTTCCACGGCTCTTGAGAATGGCGATCTCGCCCCGCTGACGCTCCACCACCAGGCCTGAGATCATACCGATAAAGTAGAGCACCAGACCAAGGATGGGGATCGAAAAGACGTACAGGATGATCGTCATGACAAAAGTCTTCCAGCGGTAATCCTGCAGCGCCTCGAGCGGCGAGATATCCAGAACCGTGTTGGCGAGCAACGTGCCCACCCGCGTGTTGGCGTAGTTGATCCGCCCCACGAGGCCAGGGACATCGTCGGTGCGCACCAGGTCGCCGTTAAAGATCAGGTACCAGATGGCGGCATAGATCTCATCTTGCATGGCGGGCGCAACGCGCGCCGTGAAGGTCTCCTCAGGCACAATCAGCGAGTTGCTGAGCGACTTGGGATTGTAGAACCAGTAGGTATCGTTTGGATCGGTAGGCGCCCAGATACCCGAAATCTGGACCACGAACTGATTGGGACGCGCCTCGGTGGTTGCAGCGTCAGCATCCGCGGCAGTGGTGGCCGCCCGCTGGAAGATGACATATTGCTCGCCAACCTGCAGACCCGTTTCATCCGCAAGTTGTTGGCTCACCAATACGTCAACCAGCTCCGCATCAGCAGACGTGACCTGCGGGAAGCTGCCCTCCGCAATCGTCACATGTTCCTGGATGCCGTCTACGACGCCGATGTTCACCCAGCCCAGGGGCTGGCGGATGCCGATATAGGCCGCCTCGGAGGCAGGAAACATGGAAAAGTTGTCGGTCTTGATGTACCGCGCATAGGTCTCCAAGGGCAGGCCCACGATGCCCGGCACGGAACCGGTCACGTATTCATTGACAACAGCGAAATCTTCGATCTCGACCGGGCCATGCCAGGCTCCGATATAGCGGTACATGAAGGCAAACGGCGGACGCACACGGGTCGAGTCGGCCTCGTCGGTGGAAAGCTGCTCCTTCAAGACCTTAAAGTTTGCGGCGTCCGTGTACAAGGGGATGCTGGTAATGAGCGCCACGGCCGTGATCAGACCCAGGATCGCGCAGAGCGTCAGCCCCTTGTTGGTCCAAAGGCGTTTGAACGCGACGAGCACAATAGAGAGAAAGTTCATGAAGAAGACTCCCCGCTACTGCCCAACGACCACTTCGCCCTCTTCCAGGCCTTCCGTGATCTCCACACGTTCGGCGCTCTCGATGCCCACCGTGATGTCCACACGGCGTTGGCGCCCCTCTTCCTCTACCACCACGAATTTGCGTCCCGCAAAGGTGCGGATGGCAGCCGGGGGCAGCCACAGGGCATCCGGTTTCTCCTCGAGCACCACGATCACCTTGACCAAGTCGCCCGGGCCGATATCCAGATCCTCGGGATCGAACGAGATATGGGTCAATTTGTCGGCTTCCTCAATGTTCGCCCCACCACCACGCCCGTAGGGATAGGGCAACTGAATGATCTGCGCAGATAGCTCCTTGCCAGGATAGGCCGAGAGGATCACGGCGGCCTGCATGCCTTCGGCCAGTCGCTGCAACTGGCTGCTCATGGGCTCGGCGGTCACTTCCAACTCCGCCTCATCCGCCACGACAAAGACGGGCCGGAAGGCCTGAATCTCACGCCCATCGTAGGCCGACACGGAGGTCACTTTGCCTTCGATGGGGCTTGCCACGATCGTGTCGGCCAACTGCGCTTCCAGACGCTCCACCGACAGCCTACTCCGCTGCACCGCTTTGGTCAGCTGCGGATCGGCCTCCTGGGTCAGCTTTGCCATCTCCATCGAGGTCAACTTGGATTGTTCATTGAGGATGTCCAGATCCATCTTGGCCTGAGCCAGCCTCTGCTCCGCCTGGGCCAGTTTGATCCGCTGCAAGGCAATGTTCTCAGCATCGGGCCCCTTCTTGAGCTCCTCCAGGTTGATCTGAGCGATGCGCACATCTTCCTCGGAGCGCTGCACGTTAGCCTGGGCGCTGTCGCAGTCGAGCCCCTTGTCACGGCCACATACGTCATCGCGCCGCAACTGGGTGGCCCAAAGGGAATTCTTGGCCTGTTCCACCCTGCGTTCAGCGATCTCGATCTCCTCAGGCGAGGGGCCTTCGAGCGCCTGCGCCAGGTTGATGCGCGCGACCTCGACATCGAGCTCAAGCGAGTTCAGCCCAGCCTCGGCCTTGGCGAACTGCATATCCTTGACATTGAGGTTGATCTGCGCCTTGTCGATCTCGTATTGCCGGTCTTCTTCTGAGAGGCTGAGATTGAGTTCCGCGGCTTCCAGCTCGATCTGAGCTTGGGCCAGCTGGCGCATCAGGTCGTCATTTTCGAGCTCAGCCAGCAACGTGCCTGCCTCGACCATGTCGTCGCGCTCGACGTAGACCTTTTTCACGCGCCCGTTCTCGCGGAAAAAGAGCTCCTCTTCGACCACGGGAGCTACACGCCCTGTAAACGACAAGCTATCCACCACCTCGCCTCTCCGCACCGTGTAGGTGGGCTTCTCAGGCACAGGCGGCGGCGGAATGGGTGTCGGTGTGGGCTGGCTTCCGCCAGAAACTGTGGTCGAGCTACAGCCTGCCACAACGACCGTCATCGTCATGACCAGCAAAAGCAACAGAGACCGCAATCTTGACATCATCTGTTCTCCCTGCATCGTAGTATATGGTCTTATTAGCCTGCCAACTGGGTTGGCTGTTACATGCTCATCC
>JAFGLK010000548.1 GCA_016928125.1 Anaerolineae bacterium | reverse complement strand
GTCCGCTCGTCCAGGCGCACATGCAGCGAGACGATGTCCGCCTCAGCCAGAAGCGTGTCCAGCAGGACATACTCCAGCCCCAGCTCGCGCTCCAGATCCTCACGTCGCACAGGATCGTAGTACAGGATGCGCATGTCAAAGCCTTGCACGCGCCGGGCCAGGATCGCGCCGATGAGCCCCAGCCCCACGATGCCCAGCGTCTTGCCAAAGACGTCGTGTCCTGAGTAGCGCACCTTCAGATCGGTCTGGCCGTCCCACTCGCCCCGGCGGATGGCCGCATCGGCCTGGGCGATATTCCGTGCCGCAGCGTAGAGCAGCGCCAGGGCCATGTCGGCGACAGTGGCCCGCATGGAGGGCACGTCAGTCACGCGAATGCCGCGCCGAGTGGCTGCTGCAAGCAGATCGTCGGGGCAGGCGTGGCAGGCGATCACCTTGAGTCTTATCGCGGCCTTCAAGGCCGACTCGCTCAGCGTCGGCACATAGGCGATCAGGCCATCGCACGTGGCCAGAGCCTCGACGAGGGCCGCCTCGTCATGCGGAAGCCTGTCGACATCGGCCTCGAGTTTGAGTTGCCGTTCGGCCTCGGGGTGCATCGAAATGCCGACCAGCACTTGATTTGTCACGGTCCTTCTCCTCAACAGACCTCTGCGCGGGCCCCGGGAAGCAGATGGTTTGGATGATCCGCGGGCGTGACACGCAAGAGATGCCACGCCCGCACGTTCAGTCAACCGCTTCTGTGCGCTCTGTCTGGCCCGCCTACTTGGGCAGATATTCAGCTGCCCAGCCCACGCCCAGTTCCTGCAACTTTTCCACCGTGGGCACGCCGGTCTCCTTGTCCCAGCCCATCATGCCATAGTAGGTCTGGACCGCCTCGCGTAGCTCTTCACGGTCGATGCCGCCATCGGCCAGTGCGCCGCCGATGGTCGGGCCATAGCTGCGCTCCGCCAGGCGGTCGTCGTCGATGGTGAGGCCCTCGCGCATGTTGAACACGCGCGCCAGGTTCTGGGCGCGCTCACCCACCCGGTAGAGCTCGTACTCGCTGACATCCCAGCCCGTGGCGGCGCGCACGATCTGCGTCAGCTCGCGGATGCTCCAACCGGGGAAGGTGCACATGGAGACGCAGTTGGGCACCACCGAGCCCATCGAGTTGTACATAAAGGCGCGCACTTTGGCCGGCCCCAGATCCTCAAGAGGAATGGGCTCAAAGGCGCCCATGCCGCGCAGGCCGCCATTGGGGTTGAAGCCCTCCTCATTGGCGTTCTGCAGGCCCGTGTCGTGCAACGAGTGGCAATGGTCGGCGCCCGTGGGCGACACGGCATACCCGATGGCCAGGCCGCGCTTCAGTCGCGGCTCGTGCATCGGGAAGGCCTGGCCCTTGCTGTGCACGGCGTACATCTCCGCGCCCTGGCCGATCCTGGACGCGGCCGTGGCCAGATCCTCCGCCAGAATGTCGCCGATCCCCTCGCGCTTGGCGATCTTGTCCACCATGGCGATCATGGCATCGCCATTGCCGAAACGCAAATCGATCCCGTCCGTATCCTCCAGCGTGATCAGCCCGTTCTCGAAACACTCCATGGCAAAGGCGATGGTCACACCTGCGCCGATGGTATCCAATGAGTTGGCGTTACAGAGCTCGTTGGCGCGAGACACGGCTACGATGTCGTCGACCCCGCAGGTCGAGCCCAACGAGCCGATCGTCTCGTACTCGGGGCCGCCATAGTCAGAATCGACCGAGTAGGCCTCGCGTTCGGCCTTGACCACCTTCTTGCAGCGCACGGCGCAGGCCCAACAGCCCTCCATCTGGACGCCGATCTTTTCCATGATGTATTCCAGGCCACTGATCTCCGGGAACTCGCCGTCTCGGAAATTCCTCACCGGCATGTTGCCCTGCAGGATGCCGCCCTCCAACCCCTCGCCGCCGGTGCCTGCCCGATGCGCCCAGGCGGCACGCGTGCCCTCGCGGACCTCAGCCGCAGCCCGGCGCGCCGTCTCGCGAATGGTATCCTGATCGGCCCCCTCCAGATTCTGGGTGCCGAGCGCAGCTACGGCCTTGAGCTTCTTGGAGCCCATGACGGCCCCCATGCCCGTGCGACCGGCAGCATCCTTGAGGCCGTTCATCACGCAGGCGTACTTGACCATATTCTCCCCGCCTGGGCCGATCAGGGCCAACTCGGCGCGGGGCTCATTCAGCTCGGCACGAACCATCTCCTGGGTCTCTTTGGCGGTCTTGCCCCACAGATGACTGGCATCGCGCAGCTCAGCCTGTCCGTCTTTCACCCACAGGTACACTGGCTTGGGCGAGGCGCCTTCCACGATCAAGGCATCAAACCCCGCACGCTTGAACTGCGCGCCCCAGTTTCCGCCCGCCTCGGCGGCCCCGAACGCGCCCGTGAGAGGCGACTTGCCGCCCACCGCATTGCGCGAGGCGCCCGAGAGAGCCAGGCCCGTCACCACGCCCGGCGCGAAGATCAGTTTGTTCTCCGGCCCCAGCGGGTCGGCCCCCTGCGGGACTTCTTTGAGCAGCACATCGGCGATGACGTTCCAGCCGCCCATGTAGCGTCGAAAGTAGGCCATCCCCGGCTCATCCACCGTGATGGTCCCTTCGGTCAGATTGACGCGCAGAATCTTGTTATGAAACGAACGAGACATATATCCTCCCTACCTTGCAGTCTCAGTAGATCCAAAATCTGCGATAACCAGATGACGGCACGATCCAGTAGATCTCGCCAATTACGGTCTTGGCAGCCTTTTTGGCGCCAACATGCCGGGCAGGACACTCATCACGGCCTCACAGGTCACGAATTTGGATCTACTGAGTCTAGATTGCGTAATCCAGAGGCTTGTCAAAGCCGTCCTGTCGGAAGAGCTCCGCCGGTGGTTTGCGTCCGCGCCACTCCGGCTCCACCGCGGCGACGCCTATTGGCACCACATTGGTGATGCCGTGATCGGCCGGTATGCCCAGCAGCTCCTTCAGCTTCTCCCGATCGCACGCGCCGATCCAGCAGGTACCGTACCCCAGACTGGTAGCGGCCAGAATGGCATGGTCGAGCACGATGGTGCCGTTCACCTGGCCTTCGCCCGGCAAGGTCACCAGCACCAGCACGGCCGCTGCATCGGCGATCCACATTTGATTGTTGCAAGCCTCGGCGACCCGGCGGCGTAGATCCGCGTCCGTCACCACGGCCATGCGCCAGTTCTGGCGGTTGCCGCCGGTAGGCGCACGTCGGGCCGCCTCCAGGATCAGGTGCAGATCCTCCTCTGGAATCGGCTCCGGCTTGTACTTGCGGATACTGCGGCGCTTCCACATGGTTTCTAGCGTCTCATTCATCGTAGCAACTCTCCTTACTCTGCGTCTCGCGCCTATTCCGTCGACGGATAGACCCTGTCGGGTTGGATGCGCCTCTTGGGCATCTCGCTCAGCTCCAAGATCATCCCCAGGGCCTCCTCCGTGTCCAGATAGGCATAGTGTCCATCACCATCCAGTCCATAGCCGGCGCCTTCTTGGATCACACGCAATCCCGCCTGACGGGCCTCTTCCAGGGCGGCCTCCATGTCTTCCACCTTGACCCCGACATGATGGGGCCCGTAGCCGTGCACACTCACCCAATCATGAAAAATCGAGGGTCCCTGCACAGGCTCGATGAGCTCGATGCGCAGCGTACCCAGGGCAGCCAAGGCGATGCGCTGCACCGGCTCGGCCTCCTGACCGTGATACTTGGCCGATTTGAGCAGCGGTTTGCCATAGGTGTAGATCGTCCATGGGCCGACACCCAACACCTCCCAGTAGCTCGCCACCGCTCGATCCAGATCCTCGACGAGGATGGCGATCTGCTCAAAGCCATTTCTCAAGAAAGAGAGCTTGAGATGCTCGCTGGTCACAGACTCGTCCTCCCCTCCGATCAACGTGCGCGACGGGCCCGCTGCCCGGCTACCAGTTGGTGAAGCTGCCATCCAGGCGACGCATGTGCGGCCGACCCCGGCCCACTGCGCCCGGCTCGAGACGGTGTCTGCGCGCCGCCTCGCGGTCGAACACGATCCCCAGCCCTGGTCGCCCCGTGGGCACCAGATAGCCATCCTCCCAGCCGATCTGCTCGGGGACCACCTCCGTCATGCTGGTGCCGGGGCGGCGCGGCTGCTCTTGCACTCCTACGTTCGGACAGGCCATGTTGAGTTGGAAGCAGGCCGCGCTGGACACAGGCCCCAGCGGGTTGTGGGTGGCCAGCTTGATATAGTGGGTCTCGCACCAGCCGGCGATCTTGACCGCCTCAGTGATTCCCCCGGCGATGCACAGGTCGACGCGCGCATAGTCGATCCACTCTTCCTCGATCATCTGCCGGAATTGCCACTTGCTCCCGAACTGCTCGCCGGCCGCCAGGGGCACGCCCGTGCGCGGGCGCAGCGTCTTGTACGAGTCGGGGTTCTCCGAGCGGAGCGGGTCCTCGACGAAATAGGGATGCAGTGGCTCCACCTCGCGGCAGAACCAGACCGCCTCGGGCAGATCCAGACGGGTGTGCACGTCAAAGCAGATCTCGATGTCGTCGCCCACCGCCTCGCGCACCGCCTGGACGCGGCGTAGATCGGCGCGCACCACCTGGCGCGGCTCGATCACATCCTCGGTCTGTGATGTCCCAAAGCGGACGAATTTCCAACCCTCCGCCTTGGTCTGCAGGCAGGACTCGACCAGTGGCGCGATCTCTTGCGAATGGCCTGCGGTATTGTGAGGATAGCAGGGCACCTTGTCGCGCTGACGCCCACCCAAGAGGTCGTAGATCGGCACCCCCAACGCCTTGCCCTTGATGTCCCACAGGGCGATATCGATGGCTGAGGCGGCCGAGGAAAGGATCAGCTGCGCGGGGAAGAACCCGCCGCGATACATGATCTGCCAGAGATGGCCGATGCGAAACGGGTCCTGGCCCACCAACTGCTCTCGAAAATGGTCGATGGCCCCCATCACGGCGTGCATCCGCCCCATGAGCCCCGATTCGCCCACGCCAAAGATGCCCTCGTCCGTCTCTACAATCACAAAGAGATGACCACGCCGCCCCTCCCTGACAGGGCAGGCCTCCACCTGCGTTATCTTCATCGCCTATCCTCTCGCTGCGCTTTTTCCGCGCGATGGGTTGACTATGCTGTGTCCGAATCGAACCGCCTGAGCCCAAAGC
>JAFGLK010000547.1 GCA_016928125.1 Anaerolineae bacterium | reverse complement strand
TCGGCGGCGCCCTCATCCACGATGACCCTGCTCGAGGTCAGCGACTGGGCCAGCAGCCAGCGTTTGCGGCCCTCGTAGGGGGTGATGCGCGCCGGGAACCAGGTGGCTGGCACGCGCCTGGCCCACACATCCAGGAGGATGTTCTCCCGTCCACCGTTGGCGATCACCACCGACGTGCCCGCACGCACGGCCATCTCCGCGGCCACGATCTTGGTGCGCATGCCGCCGGTGCCCAATCCAGACTGGCTGTCTGTCGCCAGATCGTAGATGCGCGCGTCGATCTGCTCCACATGCTCGATCAGCCGCGCATCGGGCGAACTGTTGGGATCGGCGGTATAGAGCCCATCGGTATCGGTCAGCAGAATGAGCAAGTCGGCGTCGATCAGATTGGCCACCATGGCCGAGAGGCTATCATTTTCGCCCACCTTGATCTCATCGGTGGCGATGGCATCATTCTCGTTCACGATGGGCACGATGCCCTCGGTGAGCAGGCTGTCAAACGTGTCGCGGGCATTCAGATAGCGGCGGCGATCCTCGATATCCTCGCGGGTGAGCAACACCTGGGCCACCACGATCTCATAGATATCGAAATACTGCTCCCAGAGGTGCATCAGCCGCCCCTGGCCCACCGCGGCCAGCATCTGCTTGAAGGGGATCGTCTTGGGCTCGCCCCGCATCGCCAACCGTTCGCGGCCAGCCTGCTGGGCGCCCGAGGTGACCAGCAACACATCGGCGCCCTGCCGGCGCAAATCGGCGATCTGCCGCACCAGGGCGACCATGTGCGCCGGGCTCAGGCGCCCCGAACCGGCGGTCAGCGTGCTGGTGCCGACCTTGACGATCACACGTTGGCGACGCGCACGACCGGCTTCTGGGGGCTGTGCAGGCACGGTCCATCTCCTGAGGCGGCATGACGTGGCAGAGATTATAGCATGGCGCATGGGCCCCATCAACTGCGCCCGCCCCTTTGCCCCCGCGCCGCCAGCTTCGCGCAAACTGCAACTTGTGCTATACTCGCCTCGATACACGCCCCTACAGGCTTGCCTGGCCTGTAGGGGTTCACTATGGAGGCACGCGATGGTCTGGTCCCTGACCGTTTCGCGGTTTGGATCGCTGGCGCGCCGCGTCGCCCAGTTCGTGCCGCGCACGGACGAGCAGCGTAACGTGCTCTATCTCTGCGCCGAGGTGGCCTTTGCGGGCATCCTGGCGGCGGCGGGCGCTTTCAACGGCGCCTTTATCATCCGCGCCGGCGGCTCGAACGCGCTGGTGGGGCTGCTTTCCTCCATCCCCTCCTTGGTGGCGGTGCTGCTGTTCATGCCCTCCGCCACTGTGCTGGAGGGCAAGGCGAACTATGCGCCCTGGGTGGTCTGGAGCTTGTTTCTCTCGCGTATCGGCTACCTTTTCATGGCGCTGCTGCCTTTTTTGCTGTCACGCTACATTCCCGAGGCCACCGTCGGCCTGCTGGTGCTGATGACCGCGCCGGCGGTCTTTTTCTCCACCGGTTGGAGCCCGCTGCTGGCCGACGTGGTTCCGGCTCATCGCCGGGCCAGCGTGCTCGCCTGGCGGAGCATCGTCAGCAGCGCCACCATCGCGTTGCTGACCTATTTCTTTGGGCTCTGGCTGGATCGGGGCCAATTCCCTGGCAACTATCAATGGCTCTTTGGGCTTGGGCTGATCGGCGGCCTGCTCAGCGTCTGGTTGGTGGCCTTGATCCGCATGCCGCAGGCCAGCGAGGCGCACGTCAGTGTGGCCCAACGCCGGCCCTCCTGGTGGCGCGATCTGCGCACCCTCGGCCGCGAGCATCAGGGCTTTGCCCGCATGATCCTGGATACCTTCCTGTTCAACCTGGGCGCCTGGATGGTCGGCCCACTCTATGTGATCTATTTCGTGCGCCAGTTGGGCGCCTCGGATGCCTGGCTGGGCCTGCACACCACCCTGGCGCATGTCGGCGTAGTGCTGGGCTACTGGGCCTGGCGGGCGATCATCAAGCGCACGGGCGAGCAACGGGCCTTGCTGATCTCGCTCCCGATGGTGGCCACCTATGCCTTTATGGTCGCCCTGGTGGGGAACCTCAATTTCATTTTGTTTGCGGGCTTTCTGATCAATGTGCTCGCGCCGGGCGTCAACCTGAGCCACAGCGTGATCTTTCTGGATCTGCTGCCGCCCGGCCGCAAGCACAGCTGGACGGCCCTCTACAGCATGATCATGAACCTGGGCGCGTTCGTCGCCCCTCTGATCGGCGTCGCCCTGTCCGACCGGATCGGCATCGTGCCCACCCTCCTGGTGGGCGGCGTGGCGCGCGCTCTGGGCGCCCTCACCTTTTACATCTGGCCGCTCCAGCCACCCGAGGGAGAGCAGGCGGTGTCACGGCCGGTGCTCTTGCCCCGCATGTTCGGCGGCATCAAGCGTTAGGCTGGCGTCGCGGGCGGCCTCTGACCCACGGCCTCTTCCCAGACGTTTTTGACGTCAGGCCGCTCGGGCCATAGAATAGCCCAAGGGCGCGCCGGACGGGACCCGTACGGCGTGCGCCGACGCGTTCCGGATATGAATATGGGAGCGCCGCAAGTCCCGCACAGATACCACTCTGGGACTGGCCTGGCGGCCTATCCAAACCTTTCGGAGGATGTGGGATCGGTATGAGCGAAGCACAGACAGAAGAACTGCGCCGTGTGTTGGTGATCGGCGCGCATCCGGATGATCCCGAGTTCGGCTGCGCGGCCACAGTGGCCAAGTGGGCCGCCATGGGCCGTGACGTGCACTATCTCTTGCTCACCAGCGGCGACAAGGGCAGCCATGACCCGGCGCTGCGTCCCGGCCAGGTGGCCGCTCGGCGTGAGGAGGAGCAGCGCGCGGCCGCCCAAGAGCTCGGCGTGCAGAGTGTGCGTTTTCTGCAGTACCCGGATGGGATGCTGGAGAACACGATGGAGATGAGGCGGCAGGTGTGTGGCATCATCCGCCAGATGAAGCCCGACATCGTCATGGCCATCGACCCCTGGCGGCCGTACCAACTCCATCCTGACCATCGCGCGGCCGGGCTCGTGGCCCTGGATGCGGTCTGGGCGGCGCGCGAATGGTACCTGTTCGCCGAGCAATTGGGCGATGAGGAGCCCTGGCGCGTGAAGGAGATCTACCTTTACTGGACCGGGGCGGCTGATCACTGGGAGGATGTGAGCGAGTCGATGGAGCGGCGCATCCAGGCCCTGAGCCGCCACGACAGCCAGGTGAACGGCCGCATGGATCGCGTGCGCGAGCGCGTCACCCAGAGCGCCGCCGAGCTCGGCCAGGAACACGGCATGCAGTACGCCGAGGGATTCAAACGGATCAAGCTGCACTGAGCAGAGCAGGATGTGAGCCATGTCCGACGCCAAGCCCCAAGCGGTGGATATTCTGTTGCTGGGTGGCCCGGTCTTGACCATGAACCCGGCCCGTGAGATCTACTCGCCCGGTGCGGTGGCGCTCAGCGGCCAGACCATCGTGGCCGTTGGTCCCCGCGCGGAGGTCGAGCGCGCCTATCGCGCCCAGCAGGTGATCGAGTGCGGGCCCGCGGTGATTATGCCCGGCTTGATCAATGCCCATACCCACATGCCCATGAGCCTCTTGCGCGGCCTGGCCGATGACCTGCGCCTCGACGTGTGGCTCTATGGCTACATCCTGCCGGTGGAGCGCGAGTTCGTCAACCCCGAGTTCTCGTTCCTGGGCACCCAGCTCTCCTGTGCTGAGATGCTGCGCGGCGGCACCACCTGCTTCGCCGACATGTACTACCACGAGGAGGAGGTCGCCTGGGCGGCGGTAGAGGCCGGCATGCGCGGCATTTGCGGGCAGACCGTGATGAAGCTGCCCACGCCCGATGCCCTCACCTACGACGACAGCCTGCGCGCCTGCGTGGATTTCCTCGATCACTGGCGCGACCACCCGCTCATCGTGGCAGCTCCTGCGCCTCATTCGGCCTACATGGCCACACCGGACATCCTGCGGCAGACGACCGAACTGGCGAGCAGCTATGGCGTGCCGCAGCTCATCCACGTGGCGGAGACGGCCGAGGAGGTGCGCAACCTGCTTGCGGAGACATCCATGCGCCCGGTGCGCTGGCTGGAGCAGCTTGGGCTGTTCGAGAGCAAGGTGCTGGCGGCCCACTGCGTGCACGTGAACAGAGAGGATATGGCGCTGCTGGCTCACCATGGCGTGGGCGTGGCCCACTGCCCGACCAGCAACCTGAAGCTCTCCAGCGGCATTGCGCCGGTGGCCGAGATGCTTGAGCGTGGGCTCCACGTCGGCGTGGGCACTGATGGCTGCGCCAGCAACAACGATCTGGATATGTTCGAGGAGTTGCGCCTGGCCGCGCTGCTGCCCAAGGTGGCCACGGGCAGCCCCGTGGCCGTGCCTGCCAGCGAGGCGCTGGCGATGGCCACCATCTATGGCGCCCAAGCGCTGCACCTCGATCATCTCATCGGCTCCCTCGAGCCGGGCAAGCGAGCCGATCTGATCGTCGTCGACCTGGACGTGCCCCACAGCTTGCCGCGCTACGAGACCACAGGGACGAATATCTACTCTCGGCTGGTCTACACCGCCAAGACGTGCGACGTGTGCCACGTGTTCATCGACGGTCGGCAGGTGGTGCGCTCGGGAGAGGTGCTCAGCGTCGACACGCAAGAGCTCCTCGAGCAGGCCCTGGCCCTGGCCGAGCGCATCAACCGCTTTTTCATCGAACGCGAGGAGAGCATCGTCGACAAGTTGGTGGATATCGGCGGCCTGGAGCAACAAGAGACCTTCGAGGTGCAGGCCAAGGGGCTGGTTCAGGACCCGGCAGCCTTTGAGGCGGGGTTGACCCATGCCGAGGTCTACGTCACGGGGCATACCTCACGCGACCAATACGACACCTATTTCATCTTCGATGGCCCTGACGGAGAGCGGCTGCGCTATCGAGAGGACAACGTCATCCAGCCTGATGGCTCGCTGGAGCCGATCTACACCCTGACGCTCACGGGGCCGGCCAAGGAGGCCGAGTATGAGGATAGCGTGGTGCTCAGCCGCTCGCGCTACACGGCGCCTTCGAACCGTAGCTTGCGCTTCTATCGCGAGTATTTCCAGCCCAAGGTCGAGCGCGAGATCGTCAAGCACCGCGAGCGCTATCACATCCGTTACAAAGGCCTCGATTTCGCCGTGAATCTGGACAAGATCCTCCAGCCGGCGCGAGCGCCCTTTTACGTGGAGATCAAGAGCCGCACCTGGTCTCAGCGCGATGCCCTGCGCAAGGCCCGCCTCATCTCTGAACTGCTGCGCCTCTTTGGGGCCCAGCCCGAGGACATGCTGCAGCAGGAATACGTCGATCTCTTTGACGAGGGCTAGCTTCAGGACGCGGCCGGTCGGCGCGTCCTAGGCTGGCGATCCGCCCTCAGACTCTGCGTTGGGCAAGTGCAAGGTGAAGGTCGATCCCCGCCCCTCCTGGCTGTCCACCGTGAGGTTGCCTCCATGGGCCTGGGCGATCTGGCGCGCGATCGACAGGCCCAGGCCTGTGCCTCCCTCCGCACGGCTGCGTGCCCTGTCGGCCCGGTAAAAGCGCTCGAACAGGTGCTCGAGGTCCGCCTGTGCGATGCCTGGGCCATTGTCCGTCACGCTGACGTGGACGTGGCCTCCATCGGACCAGGCGCGCAGGGCGATCTCCCCGCCTTCGGGCGTGTAACGGATCGCGTTGTCCAATAAGTTGCCCAGCACTTGTTCCAGCCGTTGGGCGTCCCCCAGGATACTTGGGAGCTCGGCCGGACGCTCGATCGCGAGGCGCAGGCCCTTGGCCTGGGCACGCGGGCGAAACGCGCTGCCGATGCGCTCGAGCAGGGCCTTGGGATCCAGCGGGGCCATCTCCATGGGCAATTGGCCCGCCTCCGCCAGGGCCAGGTCGCGCAGATCATTGATCAAGCGCCCCAAGAGCAGCGTCTGAGCATAGATGGGCGCCAGGTTGTGCTGGTCGAGCTCGAACACGCCGTCCTGCAGCGCCTCGACCTGGGCCTGCATCACGGCCACCGGCGTGCGCAGCTCATGAGCCACATCGGCCATCATCTTGCGACGCAGCGCCTCGTCCCGCTCCAGCGCCGCGGCCATCTCGTTAAAGGCGCGCCCCAGGTCGCCGATCTCGTCTCGCGACGCCACCGCCACGCGTTGGGAGAGCTGGCCGCTGGCGATGCGCCGCGCGGCGGCGCTCATCTGCCTGAGCGGCCTCAACGCTGTGCGCGTGAGCGCCAGGCCCAGAACGGTCGCCACGACGATGGCCAGGGCCCCCGCGCTCAGGATGGATCGATCGAGCCGCTCGGTAAAGAGTCGCTCCTGTTGCCCCGTGCCCGATACCAGATAGCCCACCACCCGGCCGGAGACCTCGATCGGCTGCGCCAGAGCCAGGATGCGAGCGCTCAGTCGCTGCCCTCGATCGGCCTCGGACGTGGCGTGCACGATGCGCCCCTCGCTGTCCCCCAGGATGAGGGCCAGGTGGCCGCCCATGCCCAGGCCTCGGACGCCCCGGCCCTGCCCCCTGCCGGGCAGGCTGACGGCCTCTTCGAGCACGACCTCGACGCCGGCCCAGCTTCCCGCCTCTCGATAGTGCGCAGCCAAGAGGGGGGCGATCTCGGCAAGGCTGGGCCCCATGCCCCGCACCACATATGCCTCAAACTCGCGCGCTGCCGAGATGTTGCTCGCCACAGCCACCGCCCCTACAGCCACGAGCACCGTAAGGCCCAGGGTCAGGCTCAGCTTGATGGCAAAGGGCATGCGCTGCAGCACGCTAGGCCTCCCGCAGTTTGTAGCCGACGCCATGCACTGTGAGGATATACTCGGGCCGGCGGGGGTTCGCCTCGATCTTGCGCCGCAGGTTCTTGATATGCGTGTCCACGGTGCGCTCGTATCCCTCGTAGGCCATTCCCTGGGCGGCCTCTAGCAGCTGCTCGCGCGAGAAAACCCGCCCTGGGGCCGACATGAGAGCGCGCAGGATCTCAAACTCCGACGGCGTCACGCTGATCTCGTCCTCGCCCAGAGACACCGCATGGCGGGCGACGTCCAGCGATAGAGCACCCACCGACAGAGGCTCATCGGCCGGCTGGGTCTCGGCCTGCACCCGCCGCAGGATGGCGCGCACCCGGGCCACAACCTCGCGTGGGCTGAACGGCTTGGTCACATAGTCGTCGGCGCCCAACTCCAGGCCGATGATCCGATCGGTCTCTTCCACCCGCGCGGTCAACATGATGATGGGCACATCCGATTCCTTGCGCAGCGCGCGGCACACGTCCACGCCGTCGAGCTCTGGCAGCATCAGATCGAGGATGATCAAGTCCGGTTTCTCTTGGCGGGCCACGCGCAGCGCCTCGCGGCCGTCATAGGCCGTGAGTATCTCAAAGCCGGCCCGTTCGAGATAGCCCCGCAAGACGTGGACGATCTGCGCTTCATCGTCAACCACCAGGATCCTTGTCGGCATGCTTCCCTTTCCTTGCTCTGGCCTGTCTCTGCCCCCAGCTTAGCGCTGCTGTGGGCGCCTGTCAACGGGCCATCGCGCCACACCGTCTCTGCCACGCCAGGCGCCCACAGCTGCGGTCGAGGGTAGATGCCCCACCGGGTCCTCTACTCTAGGCCGGGCACTCCTGGGCCGGCGCCGCCTCCGGTGGGCTTTGGAAGGCATCCTGCCAGAGCTTGCGCACCATGCACACGATCCAGCGCCAGTGCAGCGCCACGTGCCCGAGAACCCCCGCCGTGATGACGAGGCCGAACCAATCGTGCACCGCGATCCAGGTGTGTCGATCAAAGACAAAGCTCTGCCCGTAGAGGGCGTTGCGCCCGCCCTGATAGCCGCCATTGGGGAGGGCGAACATGAGCACGAGCCCCGAGACGGCGACCGCCAGGAACCCAATGCCGATGGCCACATCGAGGAGCAGATTCACGCGCGCTTTTGAGAGTTTCATGAGATAACCTCCATATTGTGCAATTTGGCTGGCGCCGCGTCAGAAGGTCTGTTCATCTTGACGTGCGCCGCGTTTCACTCTAGATTATACCCACTGCGTATGGAGGAATTATGGAGCTCGTATGGACGGATTGTCGAGATGCTCATTCCTCCCATGATCCAGCATGAACGAGGAGGTGTGTGATCGATGACGGTGCAGGATGTGCACAAGCTACGCGTGTTGGCGGCAGAGATGCGCCTACACATCGTACGCATGATGGGCCCCAACAAGGCGCATCATTTCGGCGGTTCGCTCTCCGCGACCGATGTCGTGACGGCGCTCTATTTCTCCAAGATGCGCTATGATCCCCAAAACCCCCGCTGGCCCGAGCGAGACCGCTTCATCATGAGCAAAGGCCACTGCGTCCCGGCCCAGTACGTGGCCCTGGCGATGCTGGGCGTCTTTCCCATGGAGGAGCTCAAGACGCTCAAGCAGCTCGGAACGCGTCTGCAAGGCCACCCCGCGGCTCACTATCTCCCCGGCCTGGAGGGTTGCACGGGATCTCTGGGGCAGGGGCTGTCGTTTGCCAACGGCATGGCGCTGGCGTGCCGCATCCAGGGCCTCGACCCGAATGTGTACTGCCTGATTGGCGACGGCGAGAGCCAGGAGGGGCAGATCTGGGAAGCCGCTATGACCTCCTCGTTGCACTGCCTCAACAATGTGACGGCCATCGTGGATCGCAATCGACTCAAAGCTATGGATGAAACCGCCTGCGGCAAGATGATGGAGCCCTACGCCGACCGCTGGCGCGGCTTCGGTTGGCGGGTGCGCGAGATCGACGGCCATGATATGGCCCAGGTCGTAGAGGCGCTCGATTGGGCCGACGGGGATCCCAGCACGCCCTCGGTGATCATCGCCAATACCGTCAAAGGCAAGGGCGTCTCCTTTGTCGAGGGCAATGCCGACTTTCACAATGGCACCATGACCGATGCGCAGTTCGCGCAGGCGATCCAAGAGCTCACGGCGCACCTCAACGCACTTCGGGAGGAGGAGAAATGACCGAGTTGACGCAGACGCGCTACGCTTACGGAGAGGCTCTGGTGGCGGTGGGGGAGGCCCATCCTGAGGTGGTCGTGCTTGATGCCGATCTCTACAAATCCACGCGCACCGTGCTCTTTCGCGATCGCTTTCCCGAGCGCTTTGTGGATATGGGCATCGCCGAGATGGACCTGGTGAGCACCGCGGCTGGCATGGCCTCTCAGGGCTTGGTGCCCTATGCCAACTCTTTCGCCATGTTCATCACCGCCCACTGCTACGACCAGATTCGCATTCAGATCTGCTATCCCAACTTGCATGTGATCCTGGCAGGCTCGAGCGCGGGGCTCACCCAGGGGCCGGATGGCGCCAGCCACCAGTCGCTGGAGGATATCGCCTTGATGCGCATCCTGCCCAATATGCAGGTGCTGGTGCCGGCCGATGCCGTTGAGACGCGGGCCATGACCCAGGCGGTTGCCACGGAGGTGGATGGCCCCGTGTATCTGCGTCTGGGGCGTTATCCCGTGCCCGACCTCTTTGACTCCAGCTACCGTTTCGAGCTGGGCAAGGCCAAGCTGCTGCGCGAAGGACCGGACGTGACGCTCATTGCTTGCGGGCACATGGTGAACGTGGCCCTGCAGGCGGCCGAGCTGCTGAGCCATCGCCAGGTGCAAGCCACTGTGCTGAACATGTCTACCATCAAGCCACTCGACGTAGAGGCGGTCTACCGGGCCATGGCGAACACCCCGCTGGTGGTGACGGTGGAGGAGCATAGCATCATCGGTGGGCTGGGCAGCGCCGTGGCCGAGGTGATGGCCGAGGATGGCGCCGGCGCGCGTCTCATGCGCATGGGCACCCGCGATGTCTTTGGCGAGTCGGCCCTGGCCGACGAGCTGCTGGCGAAACACGGCCTGACGGCGCAGGCCATGGCGGACACACTCAGCCACGAGTTCGGGCGCTGAATCGCCCTGCGCGCGGCTATCGTGGCTTTGGGCAGCGGCTCCGAGCGGAACGCTCAGGGCCGCTGCGGACTCTACCACCGCGCGTCCTCTCCATGGCTCTTCTCCATCCCGCAGCAGGTCGCTGAATCCTCGCCTTGCCAACAGGTGAGGTCGGTGCTACACTAGCTCTGGTTGACTTGGCACTCCACGGTTCCCGTTGTCCCCTGCAAGGAATGCGTGCGGCATGACCACTCAAGCGCTCTACAACAAGTGGCGCAGCCAGTCCTTCGATGACATACTTGGGCAAGAGCACATCACCCGCACCCTGCGCAACCAGATCAAGGCGGGCCGGATCGGGCACGCCTACCTCTTTACCGGGTTGCGTGGCACGGGCAAGACCTCCACAGCCCGCGTGATGGCCAAGGCGGTCAACTGCGTCGGCGACACCGACGATCCGCCCTGCAATCGGTGCCATATCTGCCGGAGCGTTACGCAGGGCACCTTGCTCGATCTGATCGAGATCGATGCGGCCTCGAACCGTGGCATCGACGAGATTCGAGACCTGCGCGATCGCGTCAACTTTTCGCCGCACGAGAGCCGCTACAAGGTGTACGTCATCGACGAAGTGCACATGCTGACCAACGAGGCCTTTAACGCGCTGCTCAAGACGCTGGAAGAGCCGCCAGCCCATGTGATCTTTATCCTGTGCACCACCGAGCCTCATCGCCTGCCAGACACGATCCTGTCGCGCTGCCAGCGCTTTGACTTTCGTCGTGGCTCGGTGGCGGTGGTGATGGCCAAGTTGACGCGCATCTGTGAGCAAGAGGGAATCGCCATCTCTCCCGAGGCGCTCGAGATGGTGGCGCGGCGTGCGTCGGGCAGCTTTCGCGATGCCGAAAGCCTGCTCGATCAGCTCGCTGCCTATGGCGGACAGGAGATCACCACGGGCCTGGTGCGCGATGTGCTGGGCTCCGTCGAGTGGGAGGTTGTGGCGCAGTTGGTCGAGAGCCTCGTCACGCGGGACGTGCCCACCGGGCTGCGTCTGATCAACTCGGCGCTCGACTCGGGGGCGGAACCAGGTCAGTTCCTGGATGAGATCCTGGAGCATCTGCGCGCGGTGCTGCTGATTCGGGCTGGGGGCGAGGATCAGCTCCAGAACCTCAGTCGCGAAGCGGTGGAGGCTATGCACGAGTTGGTCGAGCGACGACGGTTCTCTCTGGCGCGCCTGCTCAAGGCCATCCGACTTTTCGAGGATGCGGGGCAGGGACTGCGACATGCCGCGCGCCCGCAACTCCCGCTCGAGCTGGCCCTCGTCGAGGCGACCATAGGCGGGGAGGCTCAGGAGCAGGATGAGCCCTCGTCGCGCGGGGCCGGCGAAGAGATGGCGGCGCGTGTTGGTGGCGCGCCCGATCGGGCGCTGAAGACGAGCGATCGCGAGGCGGCTTCGGCAGTGGCTGCGGCGCGCGAACTGCGAGAGGTGCCAGCCCAAACAGCCCCCCAGATGGCGGCACCCGCGACGGTCAGCGCGCCTCAGGCTGAACACGAGGCGCTGCCAGAGCCGCTCGCTCGCGGCGACGAGCCCCAGACAGCGCCCCTTCCGCCCGCCGACGAGCCCGAGGCGGCGCCGGTCCCCACGGAGTTGACCCTCGACTGGGTGCGCGGCAACTGGTCGTTGATCCTCATGAAGACCAGGCCGCGCAGTCATCAGGTGCGCGCTCTGCTCAACTCCGCCTATCCGGTCGCTGTCAAGGGTAGCACCATCACCTTGGGCTGTGAGGCCAGCTTTCACCGCGAAAAGCTCGACGAGGAGAAGCGAAGAGGCCTGTTGGAGGGGATCTGCTCCGAGGTGTTGGGTATGCCTGTGCGCATCGAATGCCGCCTGCAGAGCGACGTGCGCGACATGATGCGTGTAGATGAGACTCCGCAGACGTCCGCTGACATCTTTGACGCCAAGCCATCGAGCGAGGAGTTGCGCGCCAAGCTGCTCAATCACCCGACGGTGAAGGCGCTTCAGGAGCGAGGCGGACGCATTTCGAAGATCGATCTATATGACGAAGACGAGACGGGAGGATAGCTGTGGCGCGAAAGGGCAAGGGACGCTTCAGGGGGCCGCCGGGTCCATCGTCCATGATGAAGCAGATAGAGCAGTTGCAGTCGCAGATGGAGCAGGCCCAGGCCTCGCTGGAGGAGCAAGTGATCACGGCCTCAGTGGGCGGTGGGGTGGTCACCATCGAGATGACCGGCGCGCAGGAGCTGCGTTCCATCAAGATCAAGCCCGAGGTGCTCGATCCTGATGATGTCGAGATCCTTGAGGATCTCTTGATGGCGGCCTTCAAGGAGGCCATGCAAAAGGCACAGCAGTTGGCGGCCGACAAGATGGGCCCGCTGGCCGGTGGCCTCGATATCCCGGGCCTGTTCTGATGGCCGCCACCCCCAAGGCGGTCAGCCGCCTGGTTGACGCGTTCAGTCGGCTTCCGGGCATCGGACCAAAGACCGCGTCCCGTCTAGCCTACTATCTGTTGCGTTCGGGCCAAGAGGACGCCCTGGCCCTGGGCAACGCTCTGCTAGACCTGCACCAACAGACGGTGCTGTGCTCAGTTTGCTGCAATATCAGCGAAGAGGACCCATGTGCCATCTGCGGCGACGCGCATCGCGATCGCGAAACGATCTGTGTGGTCGAGGAGCCCCTCGATGTGCTGGCCGTGGAGAACACGGGGCGCTACAAGGGGCTCTATCACGTGCTGCATGGGCACATCTCGCCGATGGAACGCATCGGCCCTGATGAGTTGCGCACGCGAGAGCTCGTGAGGCGCCTTGAGGGCGCTTCTGTGCGCGAGGTCATCGTGGCCACCAATCCCACACTGGAGGGCGATGCCACGGCCATGTACCTGGCGCAGATCGTGTCCCCTCTGGGCGTGACGGTGACGCGCCTGGCGCTGGGCCTGCCGCGCGGCGGCGATCTGGAATACGCCGATCGTGTGACCCTGGCCGAGGCCCTGGCAGGCAGGCGCAGGATCTGAGATCGGAGGAAGCGCGAGCCACGATATCGTGGTCGCGTGTCAACCCAAATGATAATCCGACCGAAGCAAGACGGTTCCGTCAGATGATAATCCAACCGAAG
>JAFGLK010000546.1 GCA_016928125.1 Anaerolineae bacterium | reverse complement strand
TCGCCAATCCCGTGGCCTCTCTGGCCTCTGCCAGCAGCTCCAGCCCCTCCTCGCCGAGGCCTTGGAAGCTATACGGTGAGGTGCGTGGTTTGAAGGCTCCACCGCGCAAGATGTGCACGCCGGCCTCTTTGACAGCCTGGGCAGTCTCCATGAGCTGCTCGCGGCTCTCCACGGTACATGGCCCCGCCATGACGGTCACATGCGTGCCCCCGACCGATGTGCCATTGATTGGGACGACGGTATCGTGGGGGTGAAAGTCGCGCCCGGCAAGCTTGTAGGGCTTGAGGATGCGCACGACCTTCTCCACGCCCTCCAGCAGGCGAAAAACGCTTTCGTTCACGGGCCGCTCGTCCCCGATCACACCGATGATCGTGCGCTCCTCGCCCGTAGAAAGGTGGGCCTTGAAGCCCATGCTGTTCACGCGATCCACAACGGTCTGGATTTCCTGACGACTGGCCTGACGTCGCATCACCACAATCATCGCTTTTCTCCCTCCTGCACCATAGTTGCAGACTTGACCAGATCGGGTCGCAGCCAAATGGCCTCGGCCTGGTATACATGCACGATTTCCCCTTGAGGCGTCTCTGTGTTCCAGAGCAAGAGCACGCGGATGCAGCGTGGCAGACTGCCCGGTACCGGAATCTCTCGGGCGTCAAGAAGTGGAACCTGATCCCAGCCCATCTTGCGGGCGACATGGGCGGGAAAGGCCGCATCCAGATCCTCGGTGACGGTGAAATAGGCCGCGGCCAGGTCCTCTGTTTGGATGGCATTAGCGGATGCCATCTGCTCGAGCAGTGTCCGGGTCGCGGCGAGAATGCTCTCGGCCGTGTTGCTCTCCGCGGTGGTTGCTCCTCTGACGCCTCGGACGGCCATGTATGGCACCTCCTCTCTAGACTCAGTCTACTCTGACATCCTCAGGCCCTACGCTGGGGGATTGTGTGGATTTCAGCTTGGCCTGAGTTCACGAAAAAAGCGTGGGGCCTGTGTGGCTCCACGCTTTCCATCTTTTCTCGATCTCTAAGGGTTTCGACTATGATTCCCCGTGCAGCGCGGAGCCCTCCTCCTTGGGGCTGGCATAATAGTAGGGAAAGCCAAAGAAAAACGCGCTGCTCTCGGTAAACCACAGCGCGTCTGAGACCGGCAAGGGCACATCACAAACGGACACCATGCCGCGGGTGCGTGGCAGGAGCCTTGTGGATGTGCATTCGTTGCCTGCGCGTAACATACCGTTTCCTCAGACGAGCTTGTCCCTAAATTAGCATATCTGCGTCCAAAAGTCAACTGTCAGAAAAAGCAAAAAACGGACGCGCGTTCCTCACTTGCATTCGAGGGGCGATGAGAGTATAATGGCAAGCGTCGAGGGCAGGTAGCCCAGTTGGTTAGAGCGCCACGTTGACATCGTGGAGGCCGTAGGTTCGAGTCCTATCCTGCCCATAGCAAGCCGCCGGAGACATATCCGGCGGCTTGGCACGTCTATCGGCACGTGATCACGGTTTCACCCTCAGCGGGAGTCTCGCCTTCCGGCTCCAGACGCACACCCGTCGAGGGATGAGGATAGAAGATCAAATCGCTGCCCGCCTCACGCAGCGCGGCGATCATCTCCTCGGGCTCGAGATGGAGCGCTATGATGGTGCCGCCCTTGCCCGCACCCGCCAGCTTGGCTCCCAAAGCACCATGGTCGAGCGCGACGCGGATCAGGTTCTCATTGGCCTCTCCAGAGCCCCCCAGATCACGCTGGATGGCGTGGTTCTCGTTCATGAGCAGCCCCAGGCGCGCCCAATCCTCAAGCAGCAGCGCCTTTTTGCCTTCGCGTGCCAGACGGGCGATCTCCTCATATCCCTGGCGTACCTCGGGATCGCCCTCTAGCCACCGTTCTCGCAGGGGGCGATGTACCGCATCGGAGGAATGACTGATGCCTGTATGGGCAAGCACAAAGGGCAGGCGCGGCACAAAGGGCGTCAGACCTTCGATGGTGGCATAGAGCTCCTCAGAGGCCTGGCGGTAGAACTGCTTGCCGCGGAAATCCATATAGTTCAGCCCGCCAAAGGTGCACATGTAGGCGTCCTGATAGCCGCAAACGATGCGGAAGTGATTGAGCTCGATGTAGCGGGCGATCTCGGCCACCCGATAGAGGTTGTAGTCCAAGCCTCTGAAACGCAGCAGAGCATACAGGATGGACACGGTGAGGGCCGTCGAGCTCGATACGCCGGCACCGATCGGGACCTCGCTCCAGTAAGAGATGCGGGAGCACGGCCTCTCCATGCCCTGCGCAGCCTCGCCGCCGCTGTAAAAGTACTCGAGCACGGCACGCGCCACATCAAAGTGATCGCCATCCAACGCCAGGTCCTCTGGACCCTCAATGATCAACTGCCCCTGGGGGCAGTCAAGCTCCAGATGGTCGCAAGGCTCCACGGTCACGTGGGCTCGATAGTTGATCGAGCACGAGATGACGCTCCCGCCGTACATATCGGTCGGATTGCCGATGATGCCGCATCGCCCGGGCGCTGATACGCAGATTTTTCCGGTCATGACCTCTAGAACTCTCGCGCTTTGCGCTTTAGATACTGGCGCACCATATAGCCGTACTTTTCGTCGGCGACGGCCAGGTCGATAAAGGCCTTGAAATAGCTCTCAAAGTTGCCAATGTCGTAGCGCCGCTCGCCCTCTCGTAGTCGCACAGCCTGAACCTTGTGTCCAAGCTGCAACAAGAGCCGAATCGAATCGGTCAACTGCAGCTCGCCGCTGCGATCCGGTGCGGTGCGATAAATGGCCTCGAACAGAAGCGGGCTGAACACATAGCGCGCCGCAATGGCCAGATTGCTGGGCGCCGATTCGATGCGCGGCTTTTCTACAAGATCGTCGAGCTCGAACTCCCCCGACGCGGGCACTTCGCCCTTGGGCTTCACAATGCCGTAACGATACACATCGTCGGGGGCGACCTCCTCCACCGCGATCGTGCAAGCAGCGCCCTGCTCGAGATGGATGCGGATCATCTCCTGAAGCAGGCCCGAGCCCGGGCTGCTGGCCCCAAAGGGAGAGCTGATCTGGCGGATGATCGAATCGCCCAGCGCGACCACAAAGTGATCCTCGCCGGCGAATTCCTTGGCATGGTTGATCGCGTCGGCCAGACCACGCGGCACGCTCTGGCGGGTGTAGAAAAAGCGCGCATCGGTCTCGGTGTACTTGAGTTCCTCAAGCAGAGCATAGCCGCCCCCGCTGGTAAGCGTGCTCACCAGCTCGGGATCGTGATCAAAGTGATCCTCGATGGCCACTTTTTTCCTGCCCGTCACAAAGAGGATCTGGTTCACACCTGCCGCCTCCAGTTCCTCAACCACATACTGCACCACGGGCTTGCGGCCAACCGGCAGCATCTCCTTAGGCTGTGACTTGGTTGCCGGCAGCAGACGGGTGCCCATACCTGCGACGGGCACAACAGCTTTGACAATCGGGCTAGGCATAGACCCAACACTCCTTCCTGACACGACGTGCCACCCTCAAGTGGCGGCCCTGGGCAGCCCTCTCCGGCGAACGTCACCAGCACAGGGCCAGACAGCGAGATGGATCAGCGGCCCTCCTGCGCGCCCACATCCTGGAGCAGGCGCCACAACGCCTGCGCGGCTGTCTGGAACAGATCGGGCCCGCTGAATCCGCGGAACGGCCCCGCATGCCTCAGATGAGGCTCGAGCGAAACGAACATGTCCCGACCCTCTCGTCCAAAGCCGCGCGCGCTCAGGGCCGCCAGGACCTCCGAGACCTGACCATCGCCCTCCCCGGCAGGCACCACGCGCTTCTCGGCCATGAGGCCATCCTTGATATGCAGATAGGCAATGTGGTCCGCCAGGAGCCCGTACGCATCGGTGAAAGGATGGATGCCATTCATGACAAAGTTGGCAGGGTCAAAGGTCATGCGCAATTGCGGCGAGGCCATCGTCTCCAGAATATCGAGGCAACGACGCGGGATATCCCCATAGATGCGACTTTCGTTCTCATGCAGCAGAACCACATCGTGGCCCTGGACATGATCCAGCAGAGCGCGCAGCCGCTCCATCACCTGTGAGCGATAGCGATCGGCCTCGCCTTCGGGCACATAGAACGAGAACATGCGGATGTAAGGGCTGCCAAAGAACTCGGCCAGATAGACGGCGCGATCGAAGGCTCTCAGATGAGGCTCCATAGGTTCGTCGATCTTGATCTTGCCGATGGGCGAGCCGATCGCCGAAACGCCCATCCCGCGCTCGGTCAGCTCTCGCTTGATGGTGGCCACCTCATCATCATCGAGGTCGAGCACACCTTTGTTCCAGACCTCGCGTAGTTCGAGGTATCTGATCCCCAACTTCTCGAGCACATCGAGTTGCACGCCGAGATCGGGCGATATCTCGTCACCAAAGCCACTCAGAACGAACATACGTCTCTCCTCACTCTGAATCTCGAGCGAGCGGATTGTACAACACATCGAGCGCACATGCCAGCGGATGCATCTCGCAACGAGCGCGCCACGGGTCGCATGTCCAATCGTGTGGCGCCGGGAGCTCTCGCACGCAAGCAAAAAGGCCCGACACGCGCTGATATGCGCTGCCGGACCTTCTCTTCAACGATAACAGCTCGCAACCGAATGCCTGGGCTGGCACTCAGTGTGGTTGTGAGATGTTAGGCTTGCTTCGATTCGCCGCTATCTGCCTTGACGATGCTCTCGACGTCTTCCTTGGCCGCCTCAACTTCCTTCGTCGCTGACTTGAACTCCTTGATCCCTTTCCCGAGCGCACCGCCCAACTCGGGGAGTTTGCCAGCGCCAAAGATGATGATGACGATGACCAAGATGATGATCAGTTCAGTCGGGCCGAGATTCGGCATGGGTCTCTCCTCCGCAGTCACTATCGCGCCGTCTGCGCCTCTGATCAGCCCTCTTTCTTCTCCGAGTCCGCATCCTTCTTGGACTCGGCTTCGGGCTGAGCGGATTCGGCGTCCTGGTCTTCCTTTGATTCGTCTTTGACGGCACTGCGAAAATCGCGGACCGTCTTGCCCAAGGCGCCTCCAAGGCCGCTGATTTTCCCGGCGCCAAAGATGATGATCACAATGACCAGGATGATAATCAGTTCCGTTGGGCCAAGATTCGGCATACTTACCCCCTGGCGCTCATACGCGCAAAACTATTCGTGTGCGCAGGCACCGCGGATATTGTACTCTGCAACCAGATGAGGGTCAAATCAGCCCTGCTTGCGCAGCGCTTTTTCATCGTGGGGCAGCGACCCAGGCCACCTGCTCGCGGCACCAAACCTGTCCATCCACGCTCCAGCCATCGGTCACGCCCTCACACCGTGAGGCGCTGGTGAAGGTCCCCTCAATGGCCCCTCCCGTCGCTGTTACCCGAAAAGCACCGTCCCAGCCTATGGCCTCACGTCCATGCCACGACACCCAGCCGCACGGTGTATATCCCGCTGCACGTTCGAGATAGTGGCCATCAGCGCTCACGGTGAGATCGATCTGGGGGCCGGCCCAGCCACCCGGGGTGACCCATAAAGGCTCGGGTGTAGGAGAGGGCGTCAGGGTTGGCGTCGGCGTCGGTTGCCGAAGGACAAGGGGCAACATCGCGAACGAAGCGGAGGGCGTCTCCTCAGAGGAGGCTTTCACGCCAGATGGGTCAGCGCCCAGCTTGTCCATGGCGCCCTTCTGAGGCGCGACAGACCGCAGAGGTTGGCCCACTGAATCGCGTGCGTCTGCCGAAGGGCTGGCGAAAATACACAGAGCGATCGTCACAGTGACCAGACCAGGCCAGATGTGGGCGACCTGGCGCAGACTTGACACAATATTCTCCTCAAGCTCGGGCGCGCCAAGAATCTACGGCGCCCCCCAGTTGATCCGCGGCGAAGAGCGGCAAAGCCAGGCAAGTCAGGGCGAAGGCCATGAACGCCAACCTGGCTCAAGGCTATGAATCAAGTAGAGTGCGCAATACCTGGTCGCGCCGGATGCATGCCGCATCACTCGAAGGAGATCTCATAGTCCGTCGGCACCAACTGGATCCAGCTCTTGCCCAGCTTGAGGGGAATCGATTCGGTTGCAGCCTCATCGGCAAAGTACTGAATCGGCTCATCCTCCGCAAGACGCTTCCAGGTGCCTTCGACAACGATGCCATCACGACAGATTTGCACACGACCAGTACCGTCGAGCACGATGTCGATGGCCGTACTGCCCAGGCTGTCCTCCACGATATCCGTCTTTCTGTGCTCGGCGTACAGGATGATCACATTGGCGGCCGTGATCTGCTGGTCATCCAGCGCATCCACATGGGGTTCTTCCTGAACAGAGCGCGCATAGGTGCCTGCCCCGGGAGAATACTCCCAATCCACCACACAGAGCTCCGGATAGGGGATGTGAACTCTTGCCGCGGCCAGGCCCTCGGGCGGCGTCTCATCGAATACGAGGGGCTCGACGGCCGTGTCGCGCTCCAAGCCCTGCTTGCGCATATAGTCTCGAATGGCGGCAACAGAGGTGTACATGCGTCCACGCCAGTCGTAGCCAGGCAGGATGTCATAGGGCTCGCTGTGGAAATATTCGTCGAGATCCACAAAGGAGGCTTGCGAGATCAACCAGCGGATCTTGTCGCTGGCCCCCGAGTGAACCAGGGCTGCATCGTATTGGGGCACAATCGCCAGACTGCTGAGACGTGCGCTGCGGATGGGCCGGATACGCTCCGCCTCGCCGTCGAGATAGAGCGCCGTGAAACGCGTGACGGTCCACCCATCCATGATCTCTTCGTAGACGATGTCGGCCTGTCCTAGCCCTTCCTGAGGCCTGATGATCGGGTCGTTGCCCACACGAGCTGCCAGCACGCGACGATTGACCAGAGATTCGTCGGCGAGCTCTTGCCCCGTCAGTGGGCTGACGAGGGGATTCCTTGTTGGGGTCGGCACCAGGGTCTCTGTCGGTGTCACAGTAGGCGTGAGCGTCGGCGTCGAAGATGGCAGGACCGTGGGCGTGGCGGTCGGCGTCGGTACGGATGTGAAGGTGGGCTTGGGCGTCCTGGTTGGGGCCATGACGGCCATTTCGGGCGTTGGCTCTGGGGTGGCACACCCACTGAGCATCGCGAGGAGGAGCAGGCTGGCCATGCCGACCACCCTCCATGAGGAGCGCCCTATCGTCGAAAGTGCAGACATGCGTATTCCCTCGCCAGACAGAGTTGACGCAACAGAGCGAATTATAGCATATGTATGATAGTGCGAAAACCTGATCCGCGCACCGCGCACGGTTGGCCGATGGCCTGCATATCGCCTTGAGCTCAGGAGGGTCTCTGATGTGAAGTGGGAGGATCAAGGCCTGGAGAAGACACCTCGTTATACCGTTATCCCGCGCACTCTGACGTTTCTCACCTACGACGATGAACTGCTTTTGCTTCGCGGCGCCCCTGACAAACGCCTCTGGGCCAACAAGCTCAACGGGATCGGGGGGCACATCGAACCAGATGAAGATCCGCTCTCCGGGGC
>JAFGLK010000545.1 GCA_016928125.1 Anaerolineae bacterium | reverse complement strand
TCGATGATGGCCTGGCACATGAGCTTCTGGCGCTCGATGCCATCCTCGGTAGTGCCGGGCAGGCGCTCCCAATCGATGCCCCGATTGGTGTAATGCTTGTAGGGCAGCAGCCGATCCACAAAGCCGTAGGTCTCCGCGATGCGCTCGGGGCTCCATCCCTCGACCGCCGCGCCCATGGCTGAGCCAATGCGCGATGCCGCCAGACAGCCGTAGATCTTTTCATAAAGGGTTACCACTTGGTCTCACCTCCAACGCCATTGGGCCGCAGCCCTGCCAACCCGAAAGAGAGATGATGCCGACATCAGGCCTCCAGATGCGCCGTCCGCAGCACGCGCCGGCTGAGGCGCTCCATGCGCGGGGGGAAGGGCGTGCCCGGCAGATCGGGGGCCGTCATCTGGCCGGGCGCTGAGAGATCGAACGGCTCGGTCGTGAGCTCCTCGGTGTGAAACTGCTCGGTAGGAAAGATATCGTTTGGATAGGTGAAATTGTCCAGCGTCGCCAACGCCAGGCAGATGCGCGCGCCAATCGAGCTCTCCAACATGCCACCCACCCAGCAGGGAATGCCCGCCTCGCGGCACAGATCGTGGATCTCGAGTGAGGGCTGCAGGCCGCCCACCCGCCCCGGCTTGATATTCATGTAGCGGCAGGCGCCGATCTCGATGGCGATACGCGCGGCACGCACCGAACTGCAGCTCTCATCCAGGCACACGGGCGTCTCCAGCGCGGCCTGCAGGCGCGCGTGATCGTGCAGATCGGTGTGAAAGAGGGGCTGCTCGATCATCGCCAGGCCGAGCTTGTCGATCTCCTGAAAAAGCGGCACATCGTCCAACGTGTAGCCCGAGTTGCAGTCGATATGAAATGTGGAATCGGGGAAATGCCGCCGGACGATGCGCAACATCTCGAGATCGTGGCCCGGCCGCACTTTGAGTTTGACGCGTCCATAGCCGCCATCCACCGCGCCTTGGATCTTGGCCAGCAGCTCATCCATGTCCTCGGTGATGCCGAAATCGGCCCCCACCGCCACCTCGGGCCGCGCGCCCCCCAGCAGTCGATAGAGCGGCAGGCCTTCGAGCGCCGACTGGAGCGTCCACCAACCCATCTCCAGGGCCGCCTTGGCAAAGGGATTGCCCTTGAAGGGGGCCAGCCGCTCGAGCAGATCCCCAGCCGAGTCGATCTCCTGGCCGACGATCAGGGGCGCCATGATCTCGGTGACGAGCAGATACACGCCGCCGGCAAACTCGGGCGAGTAGGTCGGCGCATAGAGGGGCGACGACTCGGCCCAAGCGCTGGTCTCGCCCGAGCGCATGCGCACCAGCACGGCGTGCACGTCGGAATCCTCGCCGTAGGCGGTGCGCCAGGGCTCGATCAGCGGGTGTTTGACATAATACACATCGATGGCATCAATGCGCATCTGGATCTCCTTTCGAAGGGTCTAGCTCCCAGAGCCTGGCTATCTCGACGCGCAACGGATCAACGATCATGTGAGGCTCGGTCCCCTCGACAGAGACCTCGGAGCAGCCATTGAACGCCGCGAACGCGCAGAGCCTGGCTGCCAAAGCCGCGATGAACGGCCCGTTCATATCCGCATCGAGTTCCATGCTCAGCTGCCGCACCAGCAGTATCTCCGCCTTGCGATCGGCCTTGCAGTCGACGCGCCCCACAAAGCGGTCGCCCCACAGTATCGGCAGGGCAAAGTAGCCATAGCGCCGCTTCTCGGCGGGCAAATAGCACTCCAGGCTAAAGTCGAACCCAAAGAGGCTCAGCAGGCGGTCGCGATCGATGATCAGGTTGTCAAAGGGCGAGAGGATCTGCAATGGCGGCGTCTCTGCCAAAGCCGCCTCAGAGCACCCCGCGAAGAACTCTGGTGCGCCATAATGGGCTTCGTCCTCAAGCCCCTCGACCTCGATGCGCGCCAGCTCTCCCCGCTCAACCAGAGACTCGGCCAGGTCAACCAATGCATCGCGTGTCTCCTGTCGACCCCAGCGCCAGCCGCGCACCGTGATGACCCCTTGGGTTCTGAGCGCACGCCGCAGTCGGAATAGCCGTCGCTCCTCAGCGACCGGCTCGGACCGGTCGACGTCGGGCGGCAGCACCCTTTCGGGCAGATCGTAGACGCGCTGAAAGCCGCGTCGAGCGCTGACCATCAGCTTCCCCATGCTAAAGAGATGCTCCAGCGCTTGCTTGGCGGGCTTGCGCGACCACCAGGTACCCCGCTTGAACCCTTCTGGTGCTTCGAAATCGGCCGAGGCCAGCCCGCCTTCCTCGCGAATGCGACCCAGCACATGCTCCACGAGATCGGCATGCTCAGCCAGCCATTTCTTCGTGCGCGGGCGCTCAGCGTGGGCGCGCATGGCGGGCAGGTAGTAACGATAGTGATTCATCGGCACGAACGAGGCAGCCGGTGCCCAGTATTCGAAAATCCGCCGATCTTCGGCCTGCAATTCCCAAAGCATGTCGGGCTCATAGTCGGGCCGGCGCACCCACAGTGTATGATGATGGGCGCGCTGCACCACGGCGATGGTGTCGATCTGCACATACCCCAGATGGTTGATCGCCTGGGCCACGCCCTCCTTGCCTTCGGCCCATGCCAGGGCGCCGTCCAGGCCCTGACAGGCGATGGCCAGCCTGCGCGCTTGCTGTTTCGAGATACGGATCACTGGCTGTTTCGTCCTTTCCTCTAGCAGAGCTGGTGCGGTCAGGCATCACGCCGGGGGGCTTTGGGCGCGAACCTAGCGCAGCAGAGCTAGCATCTGGCGCGCCCACTTGGCGGCCCGTTCAGCCTCCATAGGATGCGGGAAATCGGCCTCCCCCAAGATGTCATTGCCGGCCAGAGCCGCCCTCATTCGTATGAGGGTCTTACCCGGGCTGCCCTCGTTCGTACAGAAGAGCGCAACCGCCTTGCCACGCAGCTTCACACGAGAGAAAAAGGTGCGCAGGGGCGGGGCATAGCTAGAGGCCCACACGGGCGTGCCGATGAAGAGCAGATCGTAAGCGCCCGGATCGATCGAAAAGGGCTCCAGCTTCGGCCTGCGCTGCATGACCACTTGTCCGCCGCCCCAGACATAGCGCATCAAGCCTCGGCTCTGCAGCTCCTTATGCGGCCTGAGCTCCAGCAGTTCCGCCTCGATCTCCGCGGCGATGGCCTTGGCGATGAGGCGCGTGTGCCCCTCGAGCGAGTAGTAGATCACCAGTTTCTTGAGGCGTTTCTGCACGCGGCCTTTCTCCTCTCAGCCTGCAACCTTGCGCGCGACGATGGCCAACAGGCCGGGCTGGTTGGGATCGTCAATGCCACGCAGGGAGGGATGGAAAACCACCCCCGAAAAGCCGCACTCTTGCAAGATGGCTGTGTAGGCCTCGTCGGTGTAGCCCTGGAAGGTCTGGGCGTAGCGCGTCACGTCGCCGCTGGCGGCGTCCACCACATAGTGGCGAACAGTGGCCGTCTGGCTCTCATCATCCCAATGACGTTCCGTCAAGCAGAGATGGGGACGCTCCGAAAAGAGCCCTGACGACGAGGCATACCAGGTCGCCGGCCCTTGACCCTGTTCGCGCACCGCATCGAGGGTATGGGGCTCCAGGAGGAGCAGCCCGCCCTCTTTCAGTGCGCGGTGCGCCTTGCCCAGAATCGCGCGCATGTCGCCTGGACGAAAGATGTTGAACTCGCCATAGATGAGCATGGCCAGGTCGTGGCCGGCGCCATAGTCCGCCTGCCGAAGGTCCTGCAGCACGTAACGACACGACAGCCCCTCGCGCTCGGCCTCCTGCCGCGCATAGGCGATGGAGGCTGGCGAGTAGTCGATGCCCAGACACGTGTGCCCAAGTCGGGCGAAACGGCCGGCATAGAGCCCCGGCCCGCAGCCTAGGTCCAGGATGCGCCCGGGCTGCCCACGCAGCACATGGGTGTGAATCCAATGCACCTGGGCATCGATGGTCGGTGTACGTCGGCTGGCCGCATCATGCGCCTGGTTGAAGTGCTCGCGCAGCATGCGTTGGCTGAAACCGGGCTCATGCCAGGGTATGTTATCCCCTTCGGCCCAGGGCCCGGGTTGCGGGTCACGTTGGACGATATCCAGAAGGTTCATCGTGGGTTCCATTCACCCCTCCACTAACAGGTGCTAGAGCGGACCGAAGCGCTCCTCCAGAATCACCGGCCGCCCGCTCTGCGCCGACTCGTACCCCGCTTGCACGACCGCCAGGCTGCGGCGCTCGCTGAGCGCATCCGTAGGTCCCATGGCGACGCCGGCCACGGCATCGGCAAAGGCCTCGAGCTCCAGGGCATAGCTCGAGGGCACCCCCTCAGGATAGGGCACGAGATCCGAGGGCTGCTGCCCATCCCCCAGGAGCCGATATCCCTCCGCCGTGCCGCGCACGACGCCCTCAGAGCCGAAGAACAGATAGCCGGCCAGATCTCCCCTCAGGCGCGTCTCGCAGGTTTGGAGCACCGCGACCTGGACGCCGCTCTCCAGGGTCAACAGCCCGCTCATGGTGCCCTCCAGATCGCGACGCTGAAAAGAGGGAGCCTTGTGCTCACGCATGTAGATCGTCGTCACCTCGCCCAGGATGTAGCGCAACTGCGCCATGCTATGGATGCCATGCAGCATCCAGGTGCCCGTGCCACCCTGCTCCAGCGTGGTGAGCCAGGCCCGGCGGCCAGGATAGCCAAACTCGGGCGCGCGGAACCCGCCTGCGAAGGAGGCATAGGTGAGCTCACCGATGCCTCGCCCGGAGGCCACGATCTCGCGCAGGGTGCGCGCCACGGGGGTGTAGACCGCATTCTCGGCCACATACAGGGTCACGCCATGCGCCTCGGCGGCGGACATCATCTCGGTGGCCTCGGCCACATCCATGGCCATGGGTTTCTCCACCAGGATATGCTTGCCCGCCTGGGCCGCAGCGATGGCCAGCGGGGCATGTAGGGGATGAGGAGTGCAGATCGATACGGCGTCGATCTCAGTGTCCGCCAGCGCCTCACGATGGTCGAGATAGGTTTTGCCCACGCCGAACTCACGCGCCTTGGTGGCCAGATGCTGGGGATCATTGTCGACCAAGGCCGCCAGTGCGATCTTGCGCCCCAGCTCAGCCACCGCCTCGGCTTGCCGCGACCCAGCCCATCCCACCCCAATGATCGCCAAACGCAGCATCACGCGTCCTCCTTACGGCCCGAGCCAGGCGTAGCCTCGGGTATCCACTCCCAGGGCCGCCGCCGTACGGGCCAGATCGGCCAATTCCACCGGGTTCAGCGGAATCCCACGCTGAGAGTACTCCTCTCGGCGCAGCGCCTCGATCTCACCCGGCACATACACGCGCTCCACCCCGGGGGCCTTGCGGCAAGCATGAATCTCGCGAATGGCCGCATCGACCCGCGCCTTGAAGCGCGCGACATCCTCGAAAGCGCTCACGCGGACCGCCGCGCAGAAATGACCATCGCGCCCCGCCTCCGGGCCACGCTCCATGTCGCCCAACTCGCTCCCATAGGCCGCGCCGGAGAGCATGGAGGAGAGGAGCCCCATCACCAACGCCAGCCCGACGCCCTTGAAGCCCCCAATGGGCATTAGCAGCCCGTCCACTGCCGCGGTCGGGTCAGTGGTGGGTCGGCCGTCCGCGTCGAGCGCCCATCCTTCGGGCAGGGTCAAGCCCTTTTGCTTGTAGATGCGCAGCTTGCCGTGAGACGAGCCCGCAAAGGCAGCGTCATAGAGGATGGGCCGCTCCTGCCCCGCCGGGACGGCAAAGGCCACGGGATTGATACCCAGAATGCGCTCAGCCCCGCCCCAGGGCGCCATGGTGGGCAGGGCGTTGGTGGTGGCTATGCCGATCATGTCTTCCACCAAAGCCTGGGCGGCAAAGTAGCCCATGGCGCCGCAGTGATTGCTGCCCCGAATGGCCGCCGCCGCAATCCCCGTCGTGCGGGCGCGCGCGATCGCGCGCTGCATGGCATAGTGCGCCCCGATCTGCCCCATGCTATTGTCGCCGTCGACAACCAAACAGGCCCCCTCGTCGCGCACGACTCGGGGCTGGCCCCTGGGATCCACGCCTTTTTCGGTGAGTTTGGCCACATATTCGGGCACACGCAACACGCCGTGAGAATGGGTGCCGCCCAGATCCGCCGCCACCAGCGTATCCGCCAGAAGCTGGGCGTCCCCTGGACGCATGCCACAGCGCTCAAAGATCGTGGCTGCCAAGCCAAGCAGCTCTTGGGCGGCAACCCGTCGTTCCCCCATGTCAGCCATCTGCGCCTCCCTCTTCAGATCTACGAGTCGGTGGCTTCTAGCGCCGCCAGTTCCTCGTCCACGATCTTGGCCACGGTATTGCGATGGCGACGGCGCATGCCGAACGGCTCAG
>JAFGLK010000544.1 GCA_016928125.1 Anaerolineae bacterium | reverse complement strand
GTGTCGGTCTGGTCGTGGGTCTTGACCACCGGCGCGCTGATGATCACGTCGGCCTGCAGCACGGGCTCGTAGGTGACCACCTGCTGCAGGGCCACGCCGCCCGGGATGGGTGCCACGACGGTGGGGGTGCGCTTCAGGTCCACCACCTGGTAGCCCAGATCGCGCAGGGCGGCGTAGCCGGTGAAGGCCATCACCGCCTCGGTGTCGACGCCGCGCGCCGAGGACTCGGCGATGATGGGCGTGGCGCCGCGCTCGGCCACCAGATCGGCCACGGCGCGGCAGACGGAGGGCCGCGTGCAGGCGCCGCAGGGGTGCGTCGGCGGCAGGGCCACCAGGTTGGGCTTGATCAGCACGGTGTCACCGGCGCGAACCACGTCGTCGAGTCCGCCGGCCAGCGCCACGGCGCGGCGGACGGCGGCGGAGACGCGCTCGAACGCCTCTCCCTCTGCGGCAGCTCGGACCAGGGCGACGGTGGGGTGGGGCATGGGCGTTACTCCTGCGCTTCGATTGGATGGGTTCCACCCGAGTGTAGCATGGGAGCGATGGGGAGGCAAAGTCGTAGCCGCGATGGTGCGTCAGCTGCCCAAAGAGGTCAGGACGGTCAGTACTCGAGCTCGGGCACGTCCTCGAGATCGAGGGCATAGTCCAGATCCTCATCCAACCAGGCTTGCAGCTCGCCCTCTGCCGTGGGCTGCTCGCGATAGCAGAGCGTGCGGTACAGGCAGTGGGCGCACAGGCTCTGGCGTTGGGTGCGCTCGAACGCCTCGGGGGGCTGGCTGGCGATGCGGGCTACCAGCGCGCGGAGATCGTCGCCATCGCGCTCGTAGCGGGCCCGGTCGTAGAGCACCTGTTCGCTCTCGGTTGGATAGCTGGCGAACCAGTAGAGCATGCTGGCCCGTTCGGGCACGATCGGCGCGCCGCCCGTGAGCACATGCCCGGCCGCCACCAGCGTGTAGAGATAGACGCGGGTCTGGGCGCGCGCGCGGAGGGTGGCGGGCGACGGGCGCGGATCCAGGGTCTTCCAGTCCACGATCACGGCATCGCCGCCCACATCGAGGGCCAGGTAATCGTAGCGCGCGTAGAGCCGATAGTCGCCCAGCGGCACGACGACGGGCAGTTCGGGCTCGCGCAGATCGCTCGGGAGGGCGTCGAGATCGAATGTCCCGAAAGCCGCCCACCAGGCAGCCAGCTGCGGATCGCTGTTGGCCGCGACGATCGGTCCCATCTCCAGGTCCAGAGCATGGCGGGCAATCCACTGGTGCAGGACGCGCCCGCGCTCCAGGTGCTCCTGGTAGCGCTGGGGCTCGTCGCTCTCGGGCACGGGCCACGGCTGCCGTTCCACATACTTGAGGTAGAAGCGCCGAGGACACTGCAGGTAGGTGTTCAGGCTGTGCTGGCTAAAGAGCGTGCCGGGCGGCAGAAGAGGGCTCATCTCTCTGACCTCGTCGCGCTGGACCCCAGAGCCCGCTGCAGAGGCTGCAGCGCCAGCGAGGGGGTCACAGGGAGGCGTCCGTTCCTGGCACAGTGGCAGAACGCCAGATGGCGCTTGGCGCGGGTGATGCCCACATACAACAGTCGCAGCCGCTCGGAAATGGTCTCCAGGCGGGCCTCCTCCACGATGTCCACCTCCTGCACGATGTCCACATCGTGAGGGCGATGATGCGCCAGTTGCTCCACCCGTTTGCGGGCCTGCACAGCCGGGGCTCGACCGCGCATGTAAAAGAGCTCATCACGGAAGACATCCTCGAGCGTATGGGGGTACTCGAGGCTGTCCACACACAGCAAAAAGACGGCGTCCCACTCCAGGCCTTTGGCTTTGTGCATCGTCGTGACGGCCACGTGGCCCGTCTGCTCGCGATAACCCGCATCCACCAGCGACAGGCCCAGGCTACGGCGGTTGCGCGCAATCTGGCCCAGCTCCGCCACAAAGTCGGGCAGACGCCAGGTGGGATGCAACTGGGCCGTCACGCCCAAGCTGTGGGCGATGGTGTGGCAGATGGCCAGATCCGCCTCGCCAGTGAAAAGGTCCTGCGCGATGGTGAGGATGAGCTGATCGATCGGCAGAGCGTAGGCGCGTACCCAACGCGCCGCCAACTCGCGCAAGCGGTTCAGGGCAGCGCGGTCGTCCGCCTCCAGCTCGATCGATTCGGGCAGCGAGGCGTCCCAATCCAGGCCCGCTTTGGGGAAGAGCAGATCGTGCGGGGGCAGGCTGCGGATCAGAGCGGCCCGCTGGCGCTGGCGCCCCACATCCGCAGGCAGATGGTCTCCCTCGACGAGCTGATTGAACAGGCTGGCGAGCCGCCGTGAGGAGCTGGGCGCGCTCAGGAAAGCGCAGACGGCCGCCAGGGTGCGGGCCACGTTGCGCGTCTGGGGGGTGGTGCGCAAGAGATCGTCGCACGGCACCGAGGTGGGCAGCGCGGCGATCGTCTCGACCACGGGCGCGCCCTGCCAGGCCGCCGGACAGAGGACGGCCACCGAGCGATGGGGATAGCGCCCCACATAGGCCACGGCCCAACGCGCCACCTGGTCCGCCTGCGCGGCCACGTCAGCAAAGGGGCGGGGCGCGAAATAGACGGCGCACTCGTCGTCGGGCGGATTGGGCTGGTCGTCCCCCTTATCGGTGGGCAGGATGTGTTGGGGCTCAAAGGCCATGCTACGCACCGCGGGTTCAGGATGGGATGTACAGGCCCAGTCTACAAGTGCGTTCGCGAGTGCGATGATGGGCCGGCCGCAGCGACCCGACTGCTGCAGGACGAGCCGGCTGACGTCATCGCGCGCCAGGAATTCGCGAAAGAAGCGCGGATCGGCTGCCGTGAAGGTGCTGTTGATGGCCTGGTTGGGATCGCCTACCCGAACCCAGTTGCCCTCGTCGCCCGCCAGCAGGGCCAGGATCTCCTCCTGCAGAGGCGAGCTATCCTGAGCCTCATCCTCCAGGATATAGGGCCAGCGGCGGCGCAGGTTGGCCAGAAAGGCAGGATCCTGACCCAAGGCCTCGATCGCCTGCCAGATGAGATCGTCGAAATCGAGCCCGCTGCGAGCGCGCAGGTACTGGCCATAGCGCTCGTACAGCTCCACGCCGATGCGCGCAAAGTCATCCGCCTCGCTGGCGCCAAAGGGCAGCGCCTGGGCCGCCGCCGGTGTCAGGCGCAGGTGCTTGCAGAGCTTGGTCACCTCGCGCCCGATGCGCTGCGTCTCCTGCCGCCAGGGCTCCTCCAATCGCGCCACATCGCCGCCCTCGTCTTGCGGCAGGAAGCTCTCCCACAAGGCACGATGCTCGCTGATCCAGACGCTCACCGCGCTCTGGAGCAGGCGCTGGGTCTCGCTCTCGTCGATGATCGTGAACTCGTCCTCGACGCCGGCCAGGTCGCGGCGCGCACGGACGATGTCGGCCGCCAGCTTGTGCAGCGTGCACACGCGGAACCCCAGGGGCGGCAGCCTCTGGCTATCCAGGATCCTGCGGATGGTCCCCGAGATGTTGTCCACCGCGGAATTCTGCACCGTGACCACCAGCACCTCGCTCTCGTCCGGCACGTGGCCCTCGACGATCAGGCGCGCGGCCAGCAGGGCCAGGGTGAGGGTCTTGCCGCTGCCCGGGATGGCCGAGACGGCCACGCGCCCGCCCGCGTTGTAGACGACCTCCTGCTGACCGGGACGCAAGAGATAGCCATAGAGCCGCCCGGCCTCCTGACGCCCGTCAGTACCCTGACGCCCGTCAGACATGGCCCAGCGTCCTTTGCATGGCGGCGGCGACGGCGCGCTGCAGGCGCCCGCTCTGTTCGCTGCCATCCAGACCCAGCTCACAGAACCCCAGATAGATGCCGCGCGTGCAGCGCGCGGCCAGACCCTGCAGCACCTGCCCCAACGCCTCCCGTCGCGATTCCTCCTCCTCCACATCGCGCCACGGGCGTCCCACGGGCCAATTGCGCGAGAGCACGTAGGGATGGGTCAGCGGCTGATTGGGCCGGTTCCACCAGCCATCGGAGCCCAGATCGATCCAGAACTGGTACTGGCTGCG
>JAFGLK010000543.1 GCA_016928125.1 Anaerolineae bacterium | reverse complement strand
TAGATCTCGCTGAGAAGCTGGCTCATCGCTCTCCTTTCAGGCCAGCAAGCCTGGATGCTCGCGTTCATTATAGCCGCGCCCCGTGGGATTTCCACCGTCTGGCTCGGTGATGGAGGTCAAGTGAGATATGGGATCGCGCCACGAAGAGGTGCTCGAGGCTCGGATCGCCAGCCATCAGGTGCGTGTGGGTGTTATGGGTCTGGGTTACGTGGGCCTTCCCCTGGCTATCGCGTTTGCCCAGCACGGCGTGAGGGTAACGGGCGTGGACATCGATCGACTCAAGGTGTCGCGCATCATGGCGGGCGAGAGCGCCGTGGGAGACGTACCATCCGCTGTGGTGGCCGAGATGGTGTCCAACGGGCGGCTGATCGCCACCGACGACCCCGCCAAGCTGGCTGAGGTGGACGCGATCATCATCTGTGTGCCGACACCTCTCGGCAAGACGCGCGATCCGGACATGTCCTACATCGTGGCCGCTGCCGATGAGATTCGCCGTCATCTGCAGCCCGGTCAGTTGATCGTGCTCGAAAGCACCACCTATCCGGGCACTACAGAGGAGATCATTCTGCCGCGCTTGAGCGGAAATGGATATCAGGTCGGAGAGGATTTCTTCCTGGCCTTTTCCCCTGAGCGGATCGATCCGGGCAATCCCTTCTATGGCCTCCAGAACACGCCCAAGGTGCTTGGGGGCACCACGGCGTCCTGCCTGCAGCTCGCGTCTCAACTCTACCAGCTGATCGTCGAGTGCCTGGTGCCTGTGCGAGATACGCGTACGGCCGAGATGGTCAAGCTGCTCGAGAACACCTTTCGCGCCGTGAACATCGGGCTGGTGAATGAGGTGGCGCTCATGTGTCGTCGCTTGGACATCGACGTCTGGGAGGTGATCGAGGCCGCCTCCACCAAGCCGTACGGGTTCATGCCCTTCTACCCAGGCCCCGGTCTGGGGGGACACTGCATCCCCTTGGATCCTCACTATCTGGCCTGGAAAATGCGCGCCCTCAACTACACGTCGCGTTTCATCCAGGTGGCCACCGAGATCAACCTGGCCATGCCCGAATATGTCGTCGGCCTGGTAAGCGACGCCCTCAACGAGCGGCGCCAGGCGGTCAAGGGGGCAAGGATCCTCGTTTTGGGGGTGGCCTACAAGCCCAATGTGGCGGACGTGCGCGAGTCGCCCGCCATCGAGGTGCTCAAGGCTCTGGCGGAGCGAGGCGCAGAGCTCTACTATAACGACCCTCACGTCGCCCAACTCGACGTCGAGGGCCTGAGCATGGAGAGCAGCCCGCTAGCCGATGCGCTGCTGGCTGGCATGGACTGTGTGGTGATCATCACGGCTCACGAAGGCTATGACTGGGCGCATATCGTCGGCCAGGCGCGCCTCATCATCGACACCCGGAACGCCACGAGCGGCATCGAGGGCGAACCCGGGCGCATTATCAAGCTGTGAGTCGATCGGCCTGCCCGGTCGCGCGTCTGAGGATCCGCTGAGTGAGACGAGAAGGGGCAGCCCCGTGGGAGCTGCCCCTTGCGTTTTGATCTAGCTGAAGCGTGCCTGGGCAGGGCTCAGCCGGCGACCTGGACCTCTTCCGGCCACCAGACCTCGCTCATGCCGTTTTGCAGGTAACGATCCATGTCGTCTGCGGCCACGCGGCCCGCGCCCATGGCGCTGATGACCGTCGCTGCGCCGGTGACGATGTCGCCGCCCGCCCACACGCGCTCCATGCGCGTGCGGCCGGTGGCCTCGTTGGCCTCCACCGTGCCCCAGCGGGTACGCTTGAGCGCCTCGGCATCGGTGAACACCAGAGGATTGGGGCGCGTGCCCAGGGCCATCACCACGGTATCGACCTGCATGTCGAACTCAGAGCCCTCCATCGGGATGGGCCGTCGCCGTCCGCTGGCGTCGGGCTCGCCCAGTTCCATGCGGATGCAGCGTATCCCGGTCACCCAGCCCTCATCGTTCCCGTAGACCTCGATCGGGTTGGTCAAAAAGTCAAAGATGATGCCCTCTTCTTCGGCATGGTGCACCTCTTCGGCTCGCGCCGGCACCTCCTCACGCGAGCGGCGATACACGATGTGCACCTCGTCGGCGCCCAATCGCAACGAACAGCGCGCGGCGTCCATGGCGACGTTGCCAGCCCCTACCACGGCTACTTTGCTGCCCACCTTGACCGGCGTGTCCCACTGGGGGAAGAGATAGCCCTTCATCAAGTTCGTGCGGGTCAGCAGCTCGTTCGCGGAGTAGACCCCGTTATAGTTCTCGCCGGGGATGTTCATCATCATGGGGAGGCCAGCGCCGGTCCCCAGGAAGACGGCATCGTACTCCTGCAGGAGTTCCTCGATCGTGAAAAGCTTGCCGATGACCGCATTAGTCCTGATGTTGACGCCCAGGTTCTGCAGATAGTTGATCTCCTCGCGCACGATCTCTTTGGGCAGACGGAACTCGGGAATGCCGTACATGAGCACGCCGCCCGGCACATGCAGCGCCTCGAGGATCTCGACCTCATAGCCTTTTTTCGCGAGGTCGCCCGCCGCGGTCAAACCTGCGGGGCCTGATCCAATCACGACCACCCGTTTGCTATTCTTGGGCGCGGTCTCTGGAACCCGTACCCCATGAGCCTGCTCCCAGTCGGCCACAAAGCGCTCCAGCCGGCCGATGGCCACGGGCTCGCC